>CALZFJ010000315.1 GCA_945645715.1 uncultured Prevotellaceae bacterium
AATGTGTTTTCCTATATGGGGCTTCGCACGAGCAGTGTGCGCGACATCTCGGGAGCCTTCGCATCGGGTAATGAGAATATGCTTGCACGTGTGGTGCTGATAGTGCGCCGCTGGTCATGGTTTCTCGGTGCTGTGGGAGCTGTGCTTACCATGCTTCTTGCTCCGTTGCTGAGCAATATTACCTTTGGTGACACATCGCACGCATGGGGATATGGGTTGCTTTCGGTGTCGGTGCTGCTGTTTTCGGTGATGTGCTGTGAGCAGGCTGTGCTGCAAGGTACAAAGCGGCTCAAGACACTTGCCAAGGCTTCGGTGTGGGGCAATATGATAGGACTTCTGCTGTCGGTGCCGATGTACTACTATCTGCGAATGGATAGCGTGTTGCCATCGATACTGGTGTATGCCATTGCCAATGCTGTGAGCATCTGGGTGGTTCGCAACCGCGACTACGACGGGCAAGCCGGAGAGATAACTGTGAAAGACACGGTGAAAGGTGGCGCAGAGTTCCTGAAATTTGGCTTTTGCCTCACACTGAGTTTGTTCTCAACGCTGCTTGTGTCGTATGTTTTCATGGCATATCTCAATAATCACTCCGACATGGCAACCGTGGGGCATTATCAAGCAGGATATGCGCTCGTAAACCGTTACTCCGAGCTGTTTTTTGTAGCGATAGGAATGGAATATTATCCGCGCCTTGCGGGCGTGGCACAGAGCCGTCGCAGGGTCGATGTGTTTGTGTCGCAAGAGACTGCAATCACGCTGTGGCTGCTTTTGCCGGTGATAATTGTGTTTATGCTGTGCCGCACCTTGGTGGTCGATTTGCTTTATGCCCCCGACTTCTACGCCATGATACCCTACATATCGTGGTGCATGGTGGGACTGGTGTTTAAGGGAGCATCGTGGTGCCTTGCCTATGTGATACTTGCCAAGGGAGAGAGCAAGGTGTATCTTGCCACCGAGCTAAGCAGTTCGGCACTGTGCCTGGTGCTTAATGTCACCTTCTTTGAGCTGTGGGGCTTGAAGGGACTGGGAGTATCGTACGCAGTGTGGTATCTGTCGTATCTGCTTATGGTTGGCGTGGTGTATGTGAAGAAATTCGGCATCACATTGCGCCGGCAGATGCTACTTCATGTGCTTTATGCTGCAGCGATGGCAGTGGCTGCGCTGCTGGCAGTGGAAGGCGGATATTATGCAGTGGCAGTGGTGCTTGCAGTGGTATCGGGAGCGGTTAGTTTTGTTAAGATTCGTAAAAGCGTTGGAAAATCAAAATAAAGTACCTACCTTTGCTGCGGATAAACATAATGAAATGACTATGAAGGGGTCTCGACAAGAAAGTGTGGAGATTCTTTCGTTTTTTACTAATTTATTAAAACACATATTTTACCATGGCTATTAGCTACATGACAAAAGAAGGGTATAAGAAGAAAATGGAGGAAATCGCTTATCTTGAAAACGTTAAGCGACCTGAAATTTCGCGCGCTATCGCTGAGGCACGTGATAAGGGCGACCTTTCTGAGAATGCCGAGTATGATGCAGCAAAAGAGGCACAGGGAATGCTTGAGATGAAGATTTCGCAGCTCAAGGACCTTGTGGCAAGTGCTCGCATAATCGACGAAAGCAAGCTCAACACTGAGGAAGTGCAGCTTCTGAATACCGTGACAATCAAGAATCTCAACAACGGTGCCACTATGAAGTACACCATTGTGACCGAGAGTGAGGCAAATCTTCGCGAGGGCAAGCTTTCGTGCAAGACGCCTATTGCCGCCGGTCTTATGGGGCACAAAGTCGGCGAAGTGGTAGAGGTGAAGGCTCCGGCAGGAGTGATGAAATTTGAGATAGTAAACATTGAGATTTAAGAATCACTTCGGCTTCTTGCCCGAATGTGAAAATATAGGTTGCAGGGCAAGCCTATGTAGCCCGCTACTGTTTTAAAAAAATTGTAACTATGGCATCAATATTTAGTAGAATTGTAGCAGGAGAAATTCCGTGCTATAAGGTGGCTGAAGATGAGAAGTATTTTGCATTTCTCGATATCAGTCCGGTGGCTAAGGGTCACACACTCGTGATACCTAAGCACGAGGTGGATTATATCTTCGACCTCGATGATGAGGAATATGCCGGCTTGACGGCTTTTGCCAAGAAGGTGGCAGCAGCCATGAAGAAGGTGATGCCGTGCAAGCGCATCGGAGTGGCTGTGCTCGGCCTTGAGGTGCCTCACACCCACATTCACCTTGTGCCTATCAACAAGGAGAGCGATATGAACTTCTTCAAGGAGAAGCTCTCGCTGCCTGCCGAGGAGATGGCAGAGATAGCAGCCAAGATAGCCGGGGCTTTTTGAGTGAGGGCTCGGGCTTGCTGACGCTTGATATTGTTACCCCACACTGCCAGTAGCTCAGGTACTGATTGTGTTGGGCTAATTGTAATTGAGGCTGCTGCAAGATTATTCAAATAATGGTATCGCTTCTTTTCAGATTCATAGGACAATGATTGATATTGACGAACTGTATTATGATGCTGTCGATTTGCTGAAGGCAATGATTTCGACCAAATCGATAAGCCGCGAGGAAAAAGATGTGGCAGATGTGATAGAGGCTGCAATGCGCGGCTTCGGTCTCGACGTGCGCCGCAGTGGCAACAATCTGTGGACTGTCAGCCACGATTTCGACCCATCGAAGCCTACATTGCTGCTGAATAGCCACATCGACACGGTGAAGCCCGTGGAAGGCTGGAGCCGCGACCCCTTTGTGCCCGAAGAAGATGATGACGGACGTCTCTACGGACTTGGCAGCAACGATGCAGGAGCGTCGGTGGTATCGCTGATGGCGGCTTTCCGCTACGTCATTGCCAAGGAGCAGCCGTGCAACTATGTGCTTCTTGCCTCGTGTGAGGAGGAAGTGAGCGGGCGCGGGGGCGTGGAGTCTGTGTTGCCGATGTTGCCTCACATAGATGTGGCGATAGTGGGCGAACCCACCTCGTTGCAACCTGCCATTGCTGAAAAGGGACTTATGGTGCTCGATGGTGTGGCTACAGGTGTGTCGGGGCATGCAGCACGCAATG
>CALZFJ010000316.1 GCA_945645715.1 uncultured Prevotellaceae bacterium
AGGTTGAGGGCGGCACCTTTATGATGGGTGATGATAATGGAGAAGATGATGAGAAACCGGCACATCAGGTGACATTGAGCGACTATTATATATGCAAATATGAGGTAACGCAAGCAGAGTGGGAGGCAGTGATGGGGGAGAAGCCGACAGCGGATGGAGACAAGTGGACATATGAGAATGGACTTGGCTCCAACTATCCGGCATACTATATCTCGTGGAATGATTGTGATGCTTTTATCCGTAAGCTGAATGAGCTTACGGGGATGAAGTTCAAGCTGCCGACGGAGGCGCAGTGGGAGTATGCCGCGAGGGGAGGCAAGAGTAGTAGAGGCGACAGATACAGTGGCACTACCGACAATCTTGGTGCAGTTGCGTGGTATTGGGACAATAGCGGCAAACAAGGCATTTACACACATCCCGTTGGAGGGAAGCAGGCGAATGAGTTGGGCTTGTATGATATGAGTGGCAATGTGTGGGAGTGGTGCAGTGACTGGTATTGGAAATCGTATTATAGCAGTAGTCCACAGACAGATCCAACCGGACCTGTAGGTGGGTTTTTCCGCGTGTTGCGCGGTGGTAGCTGGAACGGCTACGCTACTCACTGCCGCGTAGCGTACCGTAACTACTACTCTGTGGCTGACCGCTTCAACGACATCGGTATGCGCTTGGCTCTCTAATTTAGTTCAAGGCAAAAACACTAAGTAAAGAAAAGAAGGAAAAGCGAGGGAGGAGTGGAGGTGAGCGACAGTATATGTTGATGAGAAGTCGAAAGAGCTGCAAACCCCAACATACATTTATATCGATGATGATGGGATTTTGCGCACTGTGCTCAATAAGAGTGAAATTCCACTAAGAAAACAGTAATGAAAAAAACAATAGATATATACGATGGCAGAAACTATAACATTCAGGACTGAATTGCAGGAGCAGGAGGCGAGGATGGTTGCCGGTATGGCTACCTTAGGGCAACGAACACAGTTTGAACTATATTCATATTGCGCTGATTACTTTTGGCGCAATTACAAAGGTGTGTTTTTTGCTGATGAACATACGGCGGCCGATATATTGCAGAATACGTTTATCACGTTTTGGGAAAACATAGAGAGACGCAAGATCTATGTATCTGACTGTAGGATATTTGGTAGTGACGATAAGCCACTGAAAGGAAGTATTCTCACATATTTTATGGGGATAGCTAGAATAAAGCACCTTGAGTGGGTGAGGCAGAATATGCGTGCTGACAATCGGGAAGGCTCTATCGTAATGTCGATTGATGGAGAATTGTGTAATATAAATGAATGCATCGATTTGCTTTATGACAAGAGCCAGAATGTAATGCTTGATATAATCGCTGACTTGATATCCCAGATGTCGCCCCGATGCAGTGAGATTCTAACTAAGTTTTATTATGAGGAGAAAAGCCTTGAAACTATACTTGCTGAGATTCCATCAATTGAGTCGAAAGATGCCTTGAAGACAAGAAAACATAAGTGCATAAAGGAGCTAAGAAATTCAGCAAATGAGATATATAATCGTTATTTAAACTCTTAAAAACTACTGGTATGAATAATAACTTTGAAGACAGAATTGACGACTATTTGCTTCACCGAATGAATGAGGAAGAAGAGAAAGCTTTCCTCAATGAGGTGGAACATGATGATGAGAAGAAGGAGCTTTTGGAGTTTACTCGTAATGTAAAAGACTCAATATGTAGCCGAGAAGAGAAGTTGAAGGCAATGGAAGATATGAGACAGCAATACGAGAGAAGAATTGCATCGGAAATGGCATGTGATTCGGAACAACCCAGCAAAGGCAGATGGTGGTTTTGGCTGTCGGGAATCGCAGCAGTGCTTGTGATTGGCTTTTTTGCATTCAAGCCGATGCTTATGCAGGATAGTACATTGCAAAAATATGATGGGGCGATCAAGTTATTGCATAGAGAAAATCATATGCAACCAGTGCATGAAAGCGGAAAATATAACAATCACTCTGCAAAAAACAAGAGAAAGAAAGGCGTCAAGAAATCTGATAAGGATTCAACTAGAGTGAAGAAATCCCGAAAAAGTGATGGCAAAGAATAGAGCGATGATAACTTGTTGATGAATAATTTATCGTATTGGTCTGCATTGACCTGGAATCGATAAAATTTTTTATCGATAGATATGGTTACAAAACTTGCCCATATGGCATAAAGAGTAAAACAAACTAAAAAACGTGAATTACTCGAACTCAAGTTATAAACACAACATACAGGAAAGGATATGAAACGGTTATTATCTATAGTGATAATGTTGCTAAGTCTTTTGCCACTATGTGCACAAAACGACTACTATATCAAGCAAGCTCAGCAATATCAGCGTGAAGCTGAATATTACACGAAGCAGGCATTAAAGTATGAGCATGAGGTTGACTACTATAACAGTCAGTCACAAAATTATCTTAAAGAGGCTGAATACTATTCAAAGCGTAAGAATTATGACAGGGTAAAGGCTTATCAGCAACGTGCAAAGAATGCAACTGAAAAGGCTGAAAGCTATTCACGTAAGGCAAAGAATGCCCGAGAACGTGCCCATGATTATATGAGAAAGGCAGAAATTGCCTTGCAGAAGGCAAAATAAATGAGCGCGAGTGGATATATCAGCCATAAACTTGTCATAAACACGTAAATACATTTTCTGGCTGAATATATAAGTTGCGCCCGACACGAATAAGGGTTTACAATAATGGCTACTCAAGAACTTAGAACTATCGCAATTTCCACAATTATGGCAGTAGTTTCATTCGTATTTGCGCTAGATGCAAAAGCCCAGTATCCAGGGAGCATTGCGTGGGAGATGCAAATGATACAACGTGAAAATGCCGTTCGTGCGCAAACTGCTATGATGCGTCAGCAAATTCTTAACTACTATCACCAACAGGCGGCAGCTGCCACATGGCATATGATGAATCAGCCGTTCGTCCCAATGCAAGGAGTACAGACATATAATGGCCCTTATATTTCAAGTGGCGAAAGTTATACAACTGAAACCGTACCTTGCGACCACTGCAAT
>CALZFJ010000317.1 GCA_945645715.1 uncultured Prevotellaceae bacterium
CTTGGTGCTCGCCTTTATTGGCTTCTATATGCAGCCGCTCATCGACTTCCGCCCTTATCCCGTCGGCGCACCTGTAGTGAGCCTCTACGAGCCAAGCGACGAGCCTGAATTTGTGTTTACCTACGAGAAGAACGGCGTGAAGCAGTCGTTCACCATCGACAGTCTCCCCGACGACACCTGGACCTACATCGACCGCCGCCTGATACACGGCACCAAGCGCAGCGATGCACCCGATGCCATCGCCATAACCACGCTCGACGGAACCCCTGCCGACAGTGTGCTGCTCCATTCGGGCGAGCAGGTTCTCCTGCTCTTCCCCGACCTCAACAATGTGGGAATTGCCTACACCTACCTCATCAACGAGATGTACGACTACGCCCGCTCGCACGGCATCGACGTGGTGGGTCTCACATCAGCCGACGCACACGCCGTAGCCGAGTGGAACGACCTCTCCATGGCTTCCTACGCCCTATATTCTATCGACGACAGCACCCTCAAGATGATTGCCCGCGGAAATCCAGCCGTGGTCTATCTGCGCGACGGCCACGTGGTGTGGAAGCGCACGCTCCAGTCCATTTCAATGGAATTTATCACCAATGAGCGCGACATGGAAGGCATCGGCTCCGACTTCAACCAAGACCGCTGGCTCAAGGGGCTCTCTCTCGGCTACGCCTTGCTGATGGCTCTCGTGCTCATCGTCAATCGCACCCACCTGCTCGTGATGTTCAGTTGGCGAAGGCTGTTCAGGCGCCCAAAACAGCCTAAATTGCCGAAAAATTAGCCACTCCGGCTAATTTGTTGAAAAAAAGCACTTCGAGCTACGACAAATAACAAAATAAAAGCGTAAATTTGCAAAACGAAAATTCAAGAACAAATCATATAAACGTAACTTAACAAATTTTTTTTGATATGAGAAAAAACATTGTAGCAGGTAACTGGAAGATGAACACTACAGTTCCCGAAGGCGTAAAGCTTGCAAGCGAAGTTAATGAGGCTCTCAAGGGCATCACTCCCAAGTGCGACGTTGTGATTGGCGTGCCTTTCACTCACCTCACTGCAGTTAAGGCTGTTATCGACAGCGAGAAGCTCGGCCTCAGCGCTGAGAACTGTGCCGACAAGGTTAAGGGTGCCTACACAGGCGAGGTTTCGGCTGCTATGGTTGCTTCTACCGGTGCCAACTATGTAATCCTCGGTCACTCTGAGCGTCGTGCCTACTATCACGAGACTGTTGAGATTCTTGCCGAGAAGGTGAAGCTCGCTCTTGAGAATGGCTTGAAGGTTATCTTCTGCATCGGTGAGGTGCTTGAGGAGCGCGAGGCAAACAAGCAGAACGAAGTGGTTGCTGCACAGCTCGCATCTGTTTTCGACCTCTCTGCCGAGCAGTTTGCCAATATCATTCTCGCTTACGAGCCGGTTTGGGCTATCGGTACCGGTAAGACTGCTACCGACGACCAGGCTGAGGAAATCCACGCTTTCATTCGCAGCCTCATCGCTGAGAAATATGGCAAGCAGGTTGCCGACGACACTACTATCCTCTACGGTGGTAGCTGCAAGCCCTCTAACGCTAAGGCTCTCTTTGCTAAGCCTAACGTTGATGGTGGCTTGATCGGTGGTGCTTCGCTCGACGCTGAGTCGTTCATGGGAATCGTAACTGCTTTCTAACTATCCGGATTACATTCCATAAAAATCTGAATGTGAGGACACGATGCCTCTTGTTGCATCGTGTCCTTGCATAATTTTCTCTACAACGTAACATTTTCCCCACAATAATTGGCTATATGAACCGACTTCTGCTTCTCATCTTTGTCGCTCTCGGTGCCTCCATGGCATTGGCGCAGTCGCAAGCCACAATCGTGGAGCATATCCAAAGCTCCTCGCAAGGCCGCGTCACCGTCAATCAGCCTGCAGCACTCGCCGAGCGTCTCCGCCCCGAAAACGGAAATCCCGAGAATGGAGCGAAAGCAACCGCCAAAAACCGCGTGGGCTATCGCATTCAGGTGTTTGCCGACAAGAACCAGCGCACTGCCAAGAGTGAGGCTATGGCGCGCGAACGCAATGTGCAGACCCGCTTCCCTGAGCTTGGGTGCTACCTCTCCTACAACGCGCCCACCTGGCGTATGCGTGTGGGCGACTTCGTCACTCGCGAAGAAGCACTCGAGATGATGCAGCAGCTGAAGAAGGAATTTCCCTCCTACGCACGCGAGATGATAGTGGTGAAAGACAGAATTAACGTGACATTATGATTCTACATAATTACGATGAAGCTTTAGTAGCTGAGATTGCCGGGCATTACCGACGCATTATCGAGCTTATCGGCGAAGACCCCAACCGCGAGGGGCTGGTGAAAACTCCCGTGAGAGCCGCAAAGGCGCTCCTCGACGTCACCCGTGGCTATCGCGAAGACCCGGCGAAGATTATCAAGTCGGCAGTCTTCTCTCACGAAGGCTCAAGCATTGTGGTGGTGAAGGACATTGAGTTCTACTCCCTTTGCGAGCACCACATTCTCCCTTTCTTCGGAAAGGTGTCGATAGGCTACATTCCCGACGGCGGAATGATTGGCTTGAGCAAGCTTGCCCGTCTGGTCGATACGTTTGCTCACCGCCTTCAGGTGCAGGAGCGCCTCACAAGCGAGGTGTGCAACACGCTCATGCGCGAGCTTAAGCCTAAGGGCGTGATTGTGGTGTGCGAAGCAGGTCACCTGTGCATGAAAATGCGCGGCGTGGAGAAGCAGGACAGCGTCACTACCACCATGGACTATACCGGAGCTTTCTGTGACGTGAATCTGCGCGACGAATTTATGCGTATGCTCTGAAAAAAATTGCTCGCTTTTATCTGCCTATTTGATAGCTTGTTAAGCACTGCCAGGCAAAATTAAAGCGATTTTTTTGAAAAATTTTCCTCCAAATATTTGCAGGATTCAAAAAAACGATATAACTTTGCACTCGCAAAAACGAAACAACGACACTCGATTTTGCCAAGCGCGAAGCCAATGCGAAAATAGCTCAGTTGGTAGAGCACGACCTTGCCAAGGTCGGGGTCGCG
>CALZFJ010000318.1 GCA_945645715.1 uncultured Prevotellaceae bacterium
GTAGTGCAGCAAGCTAAGACTCTTGTAGGGCAGCAACCTGAGTATCTTGTAGCAAGCACATCAGCCACACCCTCCTACTTTTACAAAGGGACACGGATTCTATAAAAATTGTAGAATCCGTGTCCCTAAAAATTATATGCTGCTATTCTCTCGCTTCAGCGAGATATTAGACGTACTACTATTCCGTGACCGGGAATATATTGCCGACATTAACAACTGTTGTTCCATTTTTCGCTGATCCAATTATTGGTGCTCCAATGGTGAGATGAATGCCTTGTGATTCCAGCACAGCACATGTGGGAAAAATCATGTCGCAATCCGACGGATAAGCCGGTGCAGCAAGAATGCGCTGACCTCCAGGCAGCGTCGCCGTCGGATAAATCCTGTTGCCGTAACCTTCAGTATAGTTTACTTTCACTGTGAAGCTATTTGCCGGTGGCCAGTAGTTGCTTGTTCCGTAGAATGTGTGGCTTCCATCTTTAGTGGTGGCTGCTCCTGAGTTCGACGATGCAAATTCCATGGGCGTTCCTGTCATATTGTAGGTAATTTCACCGCTGTTGGCATCATAGTTTGCAAACGAATACACCGGCACTGCATAAAAGGCTTTCTGCTTGGGCTTATATGCCAAAGTCGAGAGCTTATGCGTTGCCGAGCCATATTTGGCACTTCCTGTAAGGCTTGCTATCGGAGTCACTTTTACACCTGTGGCTGTAATGCGCTGATAGAGATTGTTGTCGGTTGCTGCTTTTTCGGCATCTGAAGTGAGGAACAGTGCTGTACCGTCCAACTTTGAGCCGTAGGTGAACACGTTGCTTATCGACTTTAGCGAATCGCCTGTCTGAACCATAGTCACTGCAAACGACTCTGTGATTGTCAGGCTGCCATAGAATGACGCCGACAACTTGTTCGATTCATTTGCCTTTATCTTCAGACTTCCATTTGATTCGCTTAAAGCGTTTCCGTTGTCATCGTATGTCACCTGGGTGGTTATTGATGCCCGGTATCCTGCTTCGTGCGCAAAGTCAAGACCCATCTTGCCGTTGAGTTTCATATTGCCCGTGATATTTACGTTGAAAGTCTGACCGAGACCAAACGACAGGTTTCGGCTTATTTTGCGCCGCGAGCTTACCGTACGGATTGCATCACCAATATCGTGGCGACCACTTACATTTGCCCTGACATTGCTTTCCAAAACCGATGTCAGTCGGCTGACTTTCTTTTTCTCACCTTTAAGGGTCTTAATTATATACGCACCCGAATAAGCCTTTACCATATCGGGAGCAATTGAGATTTTTCCCGTGATTCGTGGGTCTTCGGGACCAGCCGGAATGTCGCGAAGCTCATCAGTCATTTCCACTGCACCCGACAACAAGTCAGGATAACGAAGTGTTGTTGAATAAACATAAGCATCTCCATCACTCTTGATTGCACGAGTGTTGCTTGCATCGTCCGATTCCGGTTCAAGAGGGATTTCCCCTCCTCCTACCCAAGAAAGCTGCTCGAAAATCTCATCAAACTCGGCACTTTCGCAATACACGTCGATTCCTTCGTCCGTACTGTATGACCATTCTGCTTTTGCTGCAAATCCATCGGGCAATGCTTCCGATGCCTCAAACTGATACAGTCCGCTTCCGTACTCCGGGATTAGAGACTCTGGAGTGTTGCTTGCAAGATGAAGAATTGCGCTGTACTCGCCATATTCTACTCCAAGAACATAGGGTGCTATCTCGCCGGCAAGGTCGATGGAGCTTTCGAGCGGAATGTTTTTCGGCGACTGGAATGTCACACTGTCGATTTCTTCCATGCGATAGCGGTAAACGCTGTCGGCAGTCCAGATCTCTTGTACAATTGGCATATCGCACCATTGTGAGCTGTCAACGTCGATCGATGAATATCGGATACTGTCGATTTCAGCAAAGAAAAAGAGATCGATGTCGCCATTGTGGTGTACAAACATTGTTCTGTTCTGTGCCATCATTGCAATGGTCACAACCAATGAGGCAAGTAGTGTCAGTTTCTTCATGGCTTAATGATTTTATATGTTACACCATTCACCGTTACGAGATATATTCCCGATGTGAAGTTGCCTATCGAAACGCTTTCGGTGGAGCCAGCCGGCACTTCAAATGAATCAAGCACTATGCCTGTGATGTTTGCGATTCGCACTTTCAGCGCAGCATTGTCGGCAGTGAAACGCAGTTGGTCGCCACGCTGCTGCATAGCCTGTGGTGCGATTGTTGCCACATTGGCACCCGTTATATCGCTGTAGCGGAAATCAACAACCTGCTGTATGTTGAACCGCAGTTCCGAATCGGTAAGTTTTATCACGAGTTCGCTCTCGTTCATTGTTATGACAGGTTTGGCGGTCAAGTCAATGGCTTGTTTGTTGCCGTCAAGGGTCGTTACGGTGAGCGTTCCGCCAACAGCCGCCGACATCATTACTGCAATAAGCAGAAACGAGCCTGTCAATAATGACTTTATATGCTGCATAGAATGTTGCTGTTTTAGAGTTATTTCTTTTGGGGGATTTATAATTTATTGGTTATTTCCACCAAGTTTGCACTTCGATGTCTACCAAGGCGTTTCGCTCAATAATGTAAGTTAATACATTTGTTTTACCATAGTCACGAAATAATACAACAGAATTACCTACTATATAATAACTAAAATATTCGATGCGTTCACCAGAATAAGCATCACCCGGAATTCTTTTATATCCTGTGCCATCTGACCTAAAATGAAAATAACTCCCACTACTATCCCATACGTTCCATTGTTTTGATGTGAGAATTTTCTTTGTCAATGTTCCCCAATGGTTTGCGTGCTCTGCTACAGGAACATTGAGAACCTGTGTTTTTCCGATGGTTACTCCATCAACTGAAGCCGACACCCATAATGGCAGTTTCGACCAATCCATATTGCTAAACGTCTCAGCATTTCCAATGTGTAGCGAAACCACACCAAATTCGTTGGTTGTTGCACTTTGAGTGTCGCTGAAGATGGTCGTTCCTACATTGTTTTCAAGAGACACCACCACCG
>CALZFJ010000319.1 GCA_945645715.1 uncultured Prevotellaceae bacterium
CAGGAGTATCCACCGCCAAACACAGTGAGACCGAAAGTGGTGCCCTTGGGATAATTGTCGCGGTTTTGTGCGAGTACAAGTGCTGCGCTTGCCGAACCGGTGTTGCCAAGCTCCTCGATGTTGTTGATAAAGCGGTCGTCGGGCAGCTCAAGCTGGTGGGCTACGTTAGCCACGATGCGCTTGTTGGCTTGGTGGCAGATGATGTAGCTTATGTCGGTTACAGCCATACCGAAAGGCTTTGTCACCTGCTCGAGGGCATGGATCATGTAGTTGCAGGCACGAAGGAACACGTCCTTGCCGTAGGGCATGGAGATTCCGTCTTCGTGCGGACGGAGCTTAACGCCATCTGGACCTTTGCCGATGTTGCCCAAGCCACAAGTGTAGATTGCCTTGATTGTCATGTCGGTGTCGGTAACAGGCTCTTTAGATATGAAGTATGCCACAGCAGCATCGCCCCAAAGGTGACCGCACTTGGGGTCGCTCTCGTTGCGGTAGTAGGTGTTGTGTTCAGAGCAGATGAGAAGAGCCTTTGTGGCTTTTCCCATAGCAAAATATCCTTCAACGATTTCAAGACCGTTGACAAACGACGAGCAAGCCGATGAGCAATATACTGCCTTTGCGCCATCAATATTATATTTCTGCTGTGCTACATGAGCGAGTGTAGCCACTGTATCATAGGGAGAGTAGCAAGCCGACACGATAAGGTCGATGTCGGTGATAGGATAAGGAAGAGATGCCAGCGCATTGTCGATGGCAGCGAGTCCCATAGAGTCGGAGCCTTCACCTTCGCCTACAATAGAGCGTGTGCGAATGCCGGTGCGTTGCACAATCCATTCGCTGGTGAGACCATTGATTTCGAGGAAATGGTCGTTATCGACACGTCCAGATGGAACATAGTAGCCTGTTGCGTTGATATACATAAGTGTTAATTCAAATTATTATTATGTTTCTATTTGTTTTTTATGCCATTCATGATGAAGGCTTCAATATATTCGCGGAGTTTCAGCTTCTCAATGCCAAGCTCGGAGAAATTGTCACGGATATAAGGCACGTCGAGACCTTGCAGCGAGAGGAGCATCACCATGGCAGTTTGCTCCACATGGCGAATGTGAAACACGCCCTGATTTACACCCTCAAGAAGAATCTGCTTGAGCATATTGGCTTCAGATGTGGTGTTGCTGCGCCGTGCGCGATCTACTTTACGGACGTCGCGGAAAAAGCCTGCTTTGAGCGTGCCGTTACGGGAAACAGATTCCTTGATAGCCTCGAAGCGAGCGAAAATGAAGTCCATAAGCTTCTGCTGAGGATCAACGGGCTGCGCAACGATAGCCGACAGCTTGTCGATAATCTTGTCGCTCTCGGTCTTGACGACGGCATTATAGATGTCGCGCTTGCTGCGGAAGTAGGTGTAGATAGTGCGGCGACCTTTGTCGGAGGCAGAAGCGATATCGTTCATAGTGGTATTCTCAATACCTTTATGAGCGAATAGCTGGCGAGCAATTTCTATGAGTTTATCTCTTGTCTTTAACACCTTTAGCCAATTTAAATAAAAATATATAGAGATGCAATAATCTGAAATGCGTAACAAAAAATATGTGCGCACTTCTGCTATTTGTGTGCGAATTTACAGAAAATAGTTTATTCTCGCAAATAAATGCACGGATTTTGCACAAAACAGTGAGAAAAGTGCAAAAGAAAAAGCTGAATGGAACACTTGCCGCCTCGCAAACTGTTGGAGCAACAGATGATACCGCATTGGTAGTGTTGAGGCTATTATTCCCGGGTGTGGAGAATGTCGAGCAGGCGTCGGCGGTCGCTTACAAGGATTTCGGTAGGCGTGAACTGAATGATTCCCTCGTCGTGAAGCTTGTTCATGGCTGTGATGAACGACGTGCGTTGAGCCGAGAGCAAAGAGCATAGGTCCTTCTGCTTATATTCAATGGTGATGTGTGAAGAGTTGTTGCCTGTGAGGGATAGAATGATGAATGCCAAGCGCTCGGCAATAGAGCCCGATGTGATGGAGAGTAGATTCATGGTGCCGTGCTGGGCTTTTCGCGAGAGAATATTGAGAACATTGAAAAGGAAAACCTTATCGCTGTGAAGAATGTTGATGTAGTCGGCTTTTGTGATTTGCAGTACGCCACAATGACCTTTTGCCGTGACACTGAAAGGATAGGAAGTGTCGAGACCGAAAAGGAACTCCGGACCTATAACGGCAGGGGCAGAGAGCGTTTCCTTGATGGTTACGCGCAACGATTTCAGTGAAGTGACGGCAACAGCCTCGCCCGATATGATGAAACGAATGTGCGTGCAAGTGTCGCCGGCAGCGGCGATAGCCTCACCGTCGGAATACTTAAGGAAGTGGAAAGGAGTCTTTTCGATTAACTCCGAAAGTTTCTCACGACTAACCCCCTGGAAAAGGGGCAGGTCCATCAATATTTCAAAAATACTATCCATTAGCGTCGAAAAATGAATCGTCAGCAATAAAGTGCAAAATTTGAGTGCAAATTTAATAAAATTTCCTTAAATGTAGCACCAAAAAAGGGTAAAAAAACCATCATGATTCCGCTGAACCTAAGGTGGAGCATGTGTGTAGAGTCCAACAGCAAGTGCAAAGTTAGTAAAAGTGATTGAAGAAGCAATTTTTAGGAGAGTCAAAGTTGAGTTTTTCTCGAGGACGGGCATTCAACTTCTTTTGAATCCGCATAATCTTGGAATCGGAGAAGTCATCGAAGTTTGACTTTTTGGGTATGTATTTCCTGATAAGTTTGTTAGCATTTTCGATAGCACCTTTCTGCCAGGAGCAGTAGGAATCGGCAAAAAAAACTGTAACCTTACTCCTGCCCTTTATGCTCAACAGGCGGGTAATCTCAAGATGTGCAGCGAACTCGCAGCCGTTGTCGGTTGTTATCGTCAGGACACGTTCACGGTATGGGAACAGCAGCCGAGCCACCGTCTTTGCCGTCGGCATCGCCTTTCTGCCTTGCTTGAGCTTTTCCATGAGGATGAAGTTGGTAGAGCGCTCTGTAA
>CALZFJ010000320.1 GCA_945645715.1 uncultured Prevotellaceae bacterium
TGCCGTTCACGCGCACTGTGGTGATGCTGTTGGGGTGAAGCACACGGTAAAACTCGTTGAAGGTGTTCTTCACGAGCAAAATCATCCGGTCGATTTTGACGCCACCGGTGGTGGAGCCGGCGCACGCTCCGCAGAACATTAGCACCATGAGCAGCATCGTGGTGAACGGTCCCCATGCATCGTAGTTGGTTACACCAAATCCGGTGGAGGTCATTGCTGCGATTAGGGTGAAGAAGGTGTCGCCGATGTTCTCAAATGTGCCGTTGCACCACTGGTAGATTGCACAGATTGCCACAAACACCAGCACTACTCCGGCGTATGCCTGCACTGTGCCGTTGCTCGTGAGGGCACGGATGCGGCCGGTGAGGGCGGTGTAGATAAGAGCCACGTTGATACCTCCTACGAACATGAATATGGTTATCACCACCTCCACATAGGTTGAATCCCACCAAGCAATGCTGGTGTTGCGGGTGGAGAAACCGCCGGTAGATACGGTGGAGAACGACTGGCAGATGGCATCGAATGCGTTCATCGGACCAAGCCACAGCAGCACTGTGAGTGTCACGGTGAGCAGGACATAGGTGAGCCACAGGCTTTTGGCTGTCTGGCTGATGCGCGGTCGCAGCTTGTCGTGGGTGATGCCGGTGACTTCGGCGTTGAACAGCTGTATGCCTCCCTGGTGGTTGAGCATCGGTATCACGGCAAGGGTGAAAAGGATAATTCCCATGCCGCCTATCCAGTTCATTATGGCTCGCCACATCAGTATGCCGTGTGATGCACTTTCCACATCGGTCATCACCGAGGCTCCGGTGGTGGTGAACCCCGACATAGCCTCAAAGAAAGCATCGGTGACGGTGCTCAGTGCGTTGTCGAAAAGGAATGGCAACATTCCGAACAGCGAGAATATAAGCCACACTCCGGCTGTGAGCATCAGCCCCTCGCGGCGGTGCATCTCGGTGTGGCGCGGGTGTATGCCAAAGGTCATCAGTGCTCCCGAACCGGCTGTGATGAGGGCAGAATATGTGAAAGCCTTCACCGTTACAGGCTCGTTGTAGAAAAGTGATACAATGAGAGGCACTGCCATAAACACTGCCTCAATCATTAGCAACCAGCCCATCATGCGGACTACCACGAGTAGATTGATATTTGCACGGGTGCGTACCATCGAAGCCTGCTAATTAAATAGTTTCTCGATTTTGTGAATTGCGCCCGACAGACAGAACACCACCACGTGGTCGCCTGCCTTGATGCGGGTGTTTCCTTGCACCAGGTGTCCCACACCATCGCGCACGAGTCCGGCAATGGTCATGTCGTGCGAGAGCGAGAGGTCTTTCACGTCGGCGCGTGTGATGCGTGAGCCTTCTTTTGCCACGAGCTCAGCTACCTCGGCATCGGCAAGGGCAAGGCACTTGGCGTTCGACTGGTCGCTGTCGAGCAGAATCTGGAAGATGTGGCTCGATGCAAGCAGCTTCTTGTTAATTACCTTGCCTATGTTGAGGCTCTCGGCTTCGGCGATAAATTGAATGTTCTCCACCTCGGCGATGGTCTTCTTCATGCCATATTCCTTGGCGGTGAGGCATGCGAGGATATTGGTCTCGGAGCTGTCGGTGAGGGCTATGAAAGCATTGTGGTCTTCGATGCCCTCGTCGTGCAGCAGGTCGATGTCGCGTGCGTCGCCGTGCACTATGTTGCAGTCGGGAAGCTTCTCGGCGAGTTTATGGCACTTTTCGAGGTCGCTTTCAATGATTTTTATCTTGTAGCGGTCGCCCACGAGGCGAGCCAGCTGAATGGCGATACGGCTGCCGCCCATAATCATCACGCGCTTCACCGTGTTCTCGGCTTTGCCGCAGATGGTGCGCAGCTCATCGACGTATTGGGCTGTTGTAGCGATATATGCGATGTCGCCGCTGCATATTTCGTCGTTTCCGCCCGGAATTACCGTTTCATATTTATGCTTGATTGCCGATATGTGGAGCTTACTCGAGAGGCTGTAAAGCTCCTTGAGCTTCTTGCCCACTAATGCCGACGATTCGCGCAGCTTCACACCCACCACTATGAGCTGCCCTTCGCACAGCTCAAACCAGTTGCGCACCCATGTGCGTTCGAGTCCGGTGATAATCTCCTCGGCGGCAAGATATTCGGGGTAGATGAGGAAATCCACACCGTGAGTCTCGAAGAATGGGCGGTTTTCATCGCGCAGAAACTCGTAGTTGTCGATGCGGGCTACGGTCTTTTTCGCGCCAAGGCTCTTTGCCATGGCACACGAGGTGACGTTGCGCGTCTCAAAGGGCGTAACGGCAATATACAGGTCGGCACGCCCCACTTGTGCATCGCGCAGAGTGGCAAACGATGTGGGGCTGCCCGTGTGAGTGAGCAGGTTGTAATTGTCGAGATTCATGAGTTTGCGCTCATCGCTGTCGATAACGATGATGTCCTGGTTCTCCTTCGAGAGGAGTTTCGCCAAGTGCGAACCCACTTCACCTGCTCCTGCTATTACGATTTTCATTTATCCAAATTAAGAAGTTCTTTAATCTTGGTAGTGATACTCTCAGCGTCCATGCCGCAGAGCTTGCGCAGTTGAGGCACGGTGCCTTGTGCAATGAAAGCATCGGGAATACCAATGCGGTGCACCTGCACTGAGTTACGGCTGTGGTCGTTAAGCCACTCCATTACAGCCGAGCCAAGTCCACCACAGATGGTGCCGTCTTCCACGGTGACGATGTGCTTGCAGCGGCTGCTCACATCGCTCAGTATATCCTCGTCGATAGGTTTGAGGAATATCATGTCGTAGTGAGCCACGCGGTGTCCCTCCTCGGCGAGAGTCTTCACCACCTTAGCCACGTCGTTGCCAATCGGGCCTATGGTGAGCACTGCCACAGGTGCGTCGCCGGCTGAGAGGCATTGTCCGCGACCGATTTCCACTTCTTGCATCTCATTATTCCACTCGGGAAGCACTCCGCCGCCACGCGGATAGCGGATAGCCATCGGTCCCTCGCTGCGCAGTTGTGCAGTGTACATGAGGTTGCGC
>CALZFJ010000321.1 GCA_945645715.1 uncultured Prevotellaceae bacterium
CCTTTGCCATAGCCTATTCATTCGACGACAATGGTAATCCGAAGAAGACACGCTACAGCGCCCTCAACGACAAGCTCCCCGGGGCAGAGTTCACCACTATAAGCACTTTCACAGCCTTCCAGATGAAAGTGAAGACCGACAATGGCAAGACTGTGAAGGTGGACAAATATTAGCGCGACACGTATGGATTTCCGCACAACGATAAAAATCGACCCTCTAAGCGAGCCAATCAAGCATAGCGACAAGCTTATGCTGATTGGCTCATGCTTTAGCGACAGCATCGGCGCACGCTTCACCGCTGCCATGATGGCAGCTTCGGTGAATCCGCTCGGCACGCTCTACAATCCCATGAGCATTGCCACGGCAGTAGAACGCATCACCCGGTGCCGTCTTGTGCAGCCTGAGGAACTTTTTGAGGCAAATGGCGTGTGGAACTGCTTTGATTTCCACTCAGCGTTTTCGTCGGCAACGGCTGAAGGCGCATTGCAGCGAATGAACTCTGCCATAACGGCTGCACATGAGCATCTTAAAGGCTGCAAATATGTGTTTCTCACCCTTGGCACAGCCATCACCTACAGCCTCAACGGCGTGGTGGTGGGCAACTGCCACAAACTGCCCGCAGCACAATTTGAGCGAAGAATGTGCAGTGTGAAAGAAGTGACCGATGCGCTTGAAGCTGCCGTGAAGATGCTCCGCGAGGTGAACATGGCTGTGAAAGTGATATTCACCGTAAGCCCAATTCGACACATAGCCGACGGTCTTTCCGCCAACAGCCTAAGCAAGAGCACGCTACGCGTGGCTGTGGGCGAAATCACGGCACAAATGCCCGATTGCCTATATTTCCCTTCCTACGAGATTATGCTCGACGACCTGCGCGACTACCGCTTCTATGCCGCCGACATGCTACACCCCTCGGAGGTGGCTGTGAACTACATCTGGGAGCAGCTGCGCACCTCCTGCATCGACCCTCAATCGCTACAAGCCATCGACCGCTGCGAGCGCATGACCAAGCGCCTGCGCCATCGCCCCATGAGCGACAATGCCGAGGTTGTGGCGCGATTCCGTGCCGACACTGAGGCTGCTCTCAACAGGCTGCGTGCCGACTATCCTTACCTCGGTTCAAAAGAGCTATTTTAGTGAAAATCAGTTAATATAGAGTGTATCATCCTGTTAATAAACATTAAATCTTCATATATATAATTTGCTCTATTTGAATTTTTCTTCATATTTTTGTAGGTGATAAAACAATATAATCACCAAAGAAATATGTCGAAGACAGTAGAAAATCTAATTGAAAAGTGCCGTAGGCTCATAGCCGGAGCCTCGGGCAGAACAGGAGAACTGAAGCAACTCGGCGTGAGTGAATCGCAACTCACCCAACTTGATGCCTCATTGCAACAACTTGCGGAGATGAGCAACGACTGCGAGGCAATGCGTGCCCAACTGCACGACAAGGTTGCAGCCATGCACGCAGCACTCGACGCAGTAAAAGGCTCTTTCCTGAGCATAAAAGGCACAATCAAGCAAAAATATCCACAAGAAGAGTGGATAGAATGGGGAATCGACGACAAACGATAATCTTTAGCGCCTAAGCACGGCTCGGGGCACACGCCACAGCCCTGCTATGTTGGCTTCAATAATGTTATTTCACAATCATTTCCTGACTTCATCACTTTTGTGCCTTCGCTCAGACACACTCAAAGAAACAGTATCGAATGCCCTCGTGGGCAACAGTGGGAGCATGGGTCTTCAGCCGCGTTCTGCACCTGAAATAACAATACCCCTGCCACAGCTATTGTGCGGCAGGGGTAATTCTTTATAAAAGGGTATTAGCTGAATCTGCAAAAGGGGATTAGCAGAATTTGCTGAAATCGGTCTTCTTCATATCGCCCTCGGCAAGGAATGTCTCGTGGAAAGCGAGAGCTGCCTTGAGGGTGTGTGGAGTCTGACCACCCTTGCCCATCTTGAGATACTCGCGGAGGAGCGGGCGATAGTCGGGGTGAGCGCAGTTCTCAATAACCACCTCAGCACGCTGCACGGGGTCTTTGCCACGAAGGTCGGCAACTCCCTGCTCGGTGATGAGGATATCCACCGAATGTTCGCTGTGGTCGAGGTGCGACACCATAGGTACAATGGCACTGATGAGACCACCCTTAGCCACCGACGGGCAGCTGAAGATAGAGATATAGGCATTGCGTGTGAAGTCGCCCGAACCGCCGATGCCGTTCATCATCTTCGTTCCGGTAACGTGAGTAGAGTTGATGTTACCGAAGATGTCGGCTTCGAGGGCAGTATTCATGGTGATGACACCGAGTCGGCGCACCACTTCGGGGTTGTTTGAGATTTCGCCCGGACGAATCACCACCTTGTCGTGGAAGCGGTCGATATTCTCGAAGAAATCAGCCATTGTATCCTTGGAGAAGGTCATAGAGCAGGTGCTGGCAAAGCGGCACTTGCCCGACTTGATGAGGTTGAGCACAGAGTCTTGGATAACCTCGGTGTACATATCGAAAGCGGGAATGTGCGGATTCACGTCGAGACCTGCGAGAACGGCATTAGCCACATTTCCTACACCCGACTGCAGCGGGAGGAAAGTGCTTGGAATGCGTCCGGCTTTCAGCTCACCGGTGAGGAAGCTGCACACATTGTCGGCAATCATCATTGTAGTCTCGTCGGCAGGCGAGAATGGAGCGCAACCGTCGGGGTGATTTGTCTTGACCACACCGATAACCTTTGCGGGATCAACCTTCAGCACAGGCACGCCGGCACGGTCGCTTGCCTTGTAGATAGGAATCTCACGACGATAAGGAGGGTCGAGAGGAATATAGATGTCGTGCAAGCCATAAATCTTGGGGTTGAGAGCCTCGTTAAGCTCAATGATAATCTTGTCGGCAAGAGTAGCATAGGTGGGAGCGTTACCCACACCGGTACCAAGGATTATCTCACCCTCATCGCTGATGCTCTGCACCTCAAGGATAGCCACATCGAGCTTGCCGAAGGTGCCATAGCGCAACTTCTGGGCACTCT
>CALZFJ010000322.1 GCA_945645715.1 uncultured Prevotellaceae bacterium
CCGTCGATGGCGACCTCAACGTGGATGAACACCACACCATCGAGGACACTGCCATCGCTCTGGGCGATGCTATCCGCATTGCCCTCGGCGACAAGCGCGGAATTGAACGCTACGGCTTCGTGCTGCCCATGGACGACTGCCAGTGTACCGTTGCACTCGACTTTGGCGGACGGCCGTGGCTGGTGTGGGACGCTGAGTTTCACCGCGAACGCATAGGAGAAATGCCCACCGAAATGTTTCTGCACTTCTTCAAGAGCCTTAGCGACTCGGCGCGAATGAATCTCTACATCTCGGCTCGCGGCACCAACGAGCACCACAAGATTGAGGGCATCTTCAAGGCTCTGGCACGCGCCATCCGCGCCGCCATCCGCCGCGACCCCTTCACCTACCTCCTCCCCTCCACCAAGGGCACCCTCTAACGCCCCGATTGCCACCACATTCAGGGTTTCAAAATAGCACGATTGCGACACCTTTGCCACGCCAAACCTGTCGCAATCTCATAAGATTTGAACGAAAAAACAATCATAATTATCCTCCACCCTATCATAGACTTCCTGATTTAGCAATGATTTGCGTCAAATTTGATTGAATATTGCAGAATTAAAAAAAATAATTGTATATTTGCGATGTAAATTTTGTATAGTAAAGATTATGGCACGTCCTATTAAAGAAACTCCCGAGTTATTCGGTAAAGATGCTGAGCGGTTTATGAAACTGATTTCTCAGCCAAGACCGGCATCTAAAGAGGAGAAAGAAAGAGGTCGTAAGGCTTACGAATGGATGAAATCAATCAGCAATTTCACAATGTGATATGAATCGAGAAAACCTACGACTATACAAACTCTCTCTTGATACTATAATAAAACCGTTCAAGTGCTCTGAGCAAGAACTGAACGGTTTTTTGTTTGAAGACGCAAAGCGGTTTCAAACTGAACTTATGGCTGTAACCTATATATTTGAAGACATTGAAGCAGACGTGACTGCTGCATATTACAGCCTTCTTGCCGATAAAATATCATTCAATCCTGAAGAGAAACGAATGTGGAACCGCATAAACCGTAAAATTCCCAATTCCAAACGACGGCGAACATATCCGGCGGTAAAAATCGGTCGCCTGGCAGTTGATGAAAGATATGCTTCGTGTGGATTAGGGACTGACATCATCACACAAATAAAATATGCTCTTACAGAAACTCGACGCATAGGATGCCGCTTTTTGACGGTAGATGCTTTGTCTTCTGCAATACCATTCTATGAAAAAAACGGTTTTTTGTTTTTTTCAGAATCAGATAAAGACGAAGAAACACGACTAATGTTCTATGATTTGAAAAACTTTATGCTTTGACTTAATGACATAAAAAAAGAGCCTCGCAGGAGGCTCTTTTTTTATGTCCGGGAGGGGTTAAGCCTCCCGGAGAGGTTTCTGTTTTTTCGCTGCGAGAGCGAAATTAATGTTTTACTCAACTGTGCAGGTGTAAGGAATGGTGCTGAGGTCGAGGCGAACGTGCTTCTTGCCTGCGCCCGGAGTGGCAAGGTTGCCGCCATCCTGGCCGAGGTTGTCGAGCGATCCACCAAGGTTCACAGCCCAATCGTCGTTGGCGCGGAACTTCCACTCGCCAGCGGCTGCAAACTCAATGTCGCCTTCCCATACGAGCATCTTGTCGTCGGTAGCAACAAGGGCGGTAGAGCCGCTCCAGCCATTAGGAGTAGCATCGCCAATCACACCGATAGTAGTCACCTGATATAGTGAGTAGGTGAGAGCAGCAGTGCTAACCGAGCACCAGTAGAGACCCTTCTCCTTAACAGAGAGGTTACCGCCGGATGTAGAGATTGTGCCTTCAGCATCACCTACACCATAGTTGGTGTGATCCCAGTCGGGAGCGTTACTGAACTTGAACTCACCATCGAGATAAGCATAGCCGAAGTAGTCGGCATAGTTGCTTGTGAAGAGACGCTGTGAGTTACCCTGGTTCCAGCCATTCGATCCACCCGGAGTGTAGAGATAATCAACAAGCAAAGTGAATGCGTAAGTACCTTCTTCCATATTGATGGTGAGAAGGAACTGTCCGGCAGTCTTCAAGCAGCCTGCACCCGGCTCAACGCCATTGAGTTTCGGTACAATCATACCCTCAGTAGCCTCGTCGCCATTCTCGGCAGGACCATACTGTGAATAGTCGGCATCTACCCAGTCACCGTTTACAAAAGTTGACTCAGGAACTATCTTCCACCACCATCCGGCAGCTGCATCAGCATCGCTAACTTCCACCTTGAGGGTGAATACAGGATTGTCGTAGGCATCGCCTGTGTGGTCGAACTTAACAGCCGTAGCTACCGACCAACCGTTGATAGTACCAAGCAGATAATAGTTATCCTCAATCACGAGGTCACTTGGATAAGGAGTTACTGTCACCTTAGTGGCGCCAACGAAGAACTCCGGACCACCCACGCGAACAGTAGAAAGCTCATTCTTATTCATATAGGGCACATAGCGCACATACATTTCCTTAGCCTTTGGGCTGCGACCTGCCACTTTCAGATATGCGGCTTGGATTTCAGAAGCAAGAGCTGTCACCTTATTGTCAACCACAGTGGTATTGATATCGGCAACCTTGGCAAAATCCTCAGTCTTCGAGAGCTGCATCACAAAGCTCAATGCTGTGCGTGCAGGAAGGTCTTTCACTTCAGTAACATCGAAGAGAGGCACAGTGTCATTATCCTCGTTGATAGCCTTCAGGTCGATTTCGGCAGGGAGAGTCTGTGCAATAGTGATGCAGTTGTCCTCTACGAGCGGCTCCTGAGGGTTGGTCTGTGGCAGAGCCTCCACCCAGTCCTCTTCGCAAGAAGCAAGACCGAGGCTGAGAGCTGCCATCAACATTATACTTAATTTTTTCATATTGAATTCAATGTTTTAATTCGATTTAACGTTGCTGTTAACTTTTCTCGGAATGATTTACTTCTGCTCAAAGAGAACAGTTCCATCGTTGATATTTACGGTGATTTCCACCTTGCCAC
>CALZFJ010000323.1 GCA_945645715.1 uncultured Prevotellaceae bacterium
AAGCAACCTATCGAGCCGGGCGACACAACATCTCTCACTCTCGTGTTCAACCCACGAGGTCGCCCCGGACGCTTCTCAAAGGGCGTGGCAGTGCGTCTGTCGTGCCTTCCTACCCGCACATCACTCATCGTTGAGGGCACTGTGCGTGCCTCCGAGGCTACTCTCAACCGCCGGTTCCCCACACTCGCAGGTCCGCTGCGGCTCTCCAACCATCTGCTCCCTCTCGGTGAAGTGGCGAAAGACAGCTCGCGCAATGGCATTCTCACTGCCTACAACGCCTCTACCGACACTCTGAGCCTTGTCACCGTCGATGTTCCGGCTTCGCTCAGTGTGCAGTTCTCGTCAGCTACGCTTCCTCCCGGTGAGGAGTGCCGCATAATGGTTACATTCGATGCCTCGAAGTGCAACGACTGCATGGGTGTTACCGAAATTCCCTTGCGTGTTTCTGCCACTCCCGTCAATCCCACCGAGTCCTCCACCATGAGCATTGCCCGCATCACCGTGGTGGCTAATGTGCGCGAGCATCTCAGCACCGATTTTTCAGCTTTTTAACCCCTACCGCTTGATTTTACCACAAAATATAGGTAACTTCGCAGTTACTATTAACTCTACACTCAATTCTTTATATGGAACACCCTGAAAACGACGAGCAGTATGCCGGATTGACCGTCAATAAAGGCATTGCACAGCCTCCTATCGTGAACCCCTATATGAAGCGCAAGCCGCGCCGTCGCCAGCTCACGGCTGCCGAGTATGTTGATGGCATTCTCAAGGGCAACATCACCGTGCTCGGGCAGGCTGTAACGCTTGTCGAGAGCCAGAACCCCGACCACTACGCCCTGGCGCAGGAGGTAATCGAGAAGTGTTTGCCTCACGCCGGACGCTCGGTGCGCATCGGCATCACAGGTGTGCCCGGTGCGGGAAAAAGCACCTCAATCGATGCTTTCGGACTTCATGTGCTCAAAGATGGCGGCAAACTTGCAGTTCTGGCTATCGACCCCAGCAGTGAGCGCTCTAATGGCAGTATTCTCGGCGACAAGACGCGTATGGAGAAGCTGTCGGTTCACCCCGATGCTTTCATTCGCCCCAGCCCCTCTGCCGGTTCGCTCGGTGGTGTAGCGCGAAAGACACGCGAGACGATTGTGCTCTGCGAGGCTGCCGGATTCGACAAGATTTTTGTTGAGACCGTGGGAGTAGGGCAGAGCGAGACCGCCGTACACTCTATGGTCGATTTCTTCCTGCTAATTCAGCTTGCCGGAACGGGCGATGAGCTGCAGGGTATTAAGCGCGGCATCATGGAGATGGCTGATGGCATTGTCATCAACAAGGCCGATGGCGACAACATCGACCGCGCCCGCCTTGCTCAGGCTCAGTTCCGCAACGCGCTTCATCTTTTCCCGCTTCCGCCCAGTGGCTGGACGCCCGAAGTGCTCACTTATTCGGGCTACTACGAGATTGGAATCCCCGAGGTGTGGGATATGATATACCGCTACTTCGACTTCGTGAAGAAAAACGGCTATTTCGAGGAGAAACGCCGTCAGCAGGAGAAATACTGGATGTATGAGTCGATTAATGAGCATCTAAAGGCGCATTTCTACAATAATCCCGTTATCGAGGAGATGCTTGCCGCCAAGCAGAAACTTGTGCTCGAAGCCAAGCAAAGTTCATTTATGGCAGCTGCCGACGTGCTCAATTACTATTTCAGCAACAAATAGATTCGAGCCATGTGCCGTGGGCATGTGGATATAATAAAGCCCCACACAGTCAGTGGCGAATGTACCGGCTGTGTGGGGTAATTGTTGATGTGGCTGCAATTACAGGCTGCCAAGGAGCGACTGTGCGAATTGGTAGCTGCCATCGGCAGGGCGCACCACGCACAGCACCTTCTCAGCCGCAGCCGTAGCTCCAGTGGGCACAGTGTAGAGGCGCAGCACATTGCCGCCGTCGGCAATAGCTATAGGGTGCTGTATGGTGCCTCGAAGCCACTCCACGCTCTGCCGCAAGTCGGCATCCGACCCTGCCGTGTGTATCGCAGTGGCATCGCGCTTCCACGCCGTGAGGCGCACTGCAAGCGCCCTCACACACCGCCCGGGCAGCTTCATTTCCACCATGCCATCAGCCATCTTCGTCACGATGCAGTCCTTGGTCACGTCTTCCACCGGCAGAAGGTCGGGCGAAGCCGTCATTAGCAAATTGGCATACCACGCCCGCATCTCATCGAGCAGAAGCGAGTCGAGTTCGGCATCATCATCACGTTCAAGCGAACAATCGCGTCGCGGCGTAGAGTAGCCGTGATGCAGTTTCCACAAATTGAGCATTTCAAGTTCGCTCAGATTCATCATCATCGATTCACATTTCATAATATCATAAATTTAAAGTTAAGTCTTATTAGTTCCATTAGTCCCATTAGTCTAATTAGTCCTATTAGTCCTATTAGTCTTATTCACCCTCTTCCCCCTGCAAAGGTAAAAAAACGGTCGCTCTCTTTTGTCACCAAAAAAGAACGACCAACTTTTTAAAAATAGCCCGGAGGCTCGATTGAACCTCCGGGCTTATAGTTCCGATTCATGAAGGCAACCGGTTATCGATTGCCTTCATTTCTCGCTGTGATTATTGTACGATAACTTTCACAACCTTCTCGCCAACCTTCACTGCGTAAACGCCCTCAGCTACTGAGATGTTCATTGTCTCAGCACCCTTGCCAGCGTAAACGAGGCGACCGTCGGCTGCGGCTACTGTTACCATCATGTCGGCTGCGCTCTTCACGATGATTACGTTCTTGCCGGTTGCTACACGTGCACCCTTAACTGCTACGTTCTCAACGCCGGTTGTTACGGTCGATGCTGCGTTAGAAGCGTTCGACTCACCCTTGTCGTAAACGGCAGTTACGTGGTAAGTGTGCTCACCAATCTCAGCAGTCTCATCGACGAATGAAGTCTCTGTTACAAGCTCAGAGTTAATCTTCACACCATCACGGTAGATGT
>CALZFJ010000324.1 GCA_945645715.1 uncultured Prevotellaceae bacterium
ATCCCGGAGCGCAGGCTCCTCACGGCATGGTGCAGCTCAGTCCCGATAACGGACTGCCCGGCTGGGACCGCATAGCAGGATATTTCTATCCCGACTCAACGATAGCCGGATTCAGCCACACACACCTTAGCGGCACCGGAGCCGGCGACCTCTACGACATCTCATTTATGCCAGCGGTAGAGCCACTGAGCATCGCCGAGGCACCGCTTGGTCTGCACTCAAAGTTCAGCCACGAGCGTGAAGAGGCATGGGCAGGATACTACCGTGTGCATCTCGACGACTATAACATCGACGTGGAACTCACTGCCACTCCACGCTGCGGAATACAACGTTACACCTATATTAATAAGCAGGACAGCGCAATGGTGGTGCTCAACCTGAGCAAAGCCACCAACTGGGACCGCACTCTCGACTGGCAGGTGGAGCAGCGCGACTCGGTTACCCTTGTGGGCTACCGCTTCAGCGACGGCTGGGCACGCAACCAGAAACTCTACTTCTGCTCACGCTTCTCGCAGCCCATACGCTCACTTGAGCAGGACTCGGTGGTGACAATGCGATTCGACCTTAGCGGTAGCAAGGGAGTGCTCACCCTGAGTACCGCACTCTCGGCAGTGAGCGAGGAAGGCGCTGAGCGCAACCTGAAAGCCGAAGCAGCCTCCGACAACTTTGATCAGTACCTTGCAGCAACTGAGGAAGCCTGGAACGAAGCACTCTCGAAGGTGATAATCAAGAGCGACGACAAGAACCTGCGCACCACATTCTACACAGCGATGTATCACTCGATGCTTGCACCTACGCTTTATTGCGACACCGATGGGGCATACCGCGGACCCGACAGCCTCACCCACGAGGCAAAAGGCTGGCAGAACTACAGTACCTTCTCACTGTGGGACACCTACCGCGCCGCACATCCGCTCTACACCATAATGCAACCTGAGCGTGCTGCCGACATGGCACGCAGCATCATAGCATTTGCCGAGCAAAACGGACGTCTGCCCGTGTGGAACATGCACGCCGGCGAAACCGACATGATGATAGGCTACCATGCCGCTGCCGTACTTGCCGAAGTCTCGCTCAAAGGCTTGCTGAGCAAAGAGGAGCAGCAGCGTGCGCTCGCAGTGTGTGTGGCAACCGCCAATCTCGACTCATACCGCCAGATAGGAGAATACAAGCAACTTGGCTACGTTCCGGCTGATGCCGAGGGCGAAGGCGAGAACTGGACACTTAGCAAGACGCTCGAATATGCCTACGACGACCATTGCATCGCCGTGCTTGCCCGCCACCTTGGCGACGAAGCTACTGCGAAGGAATTTGAGGCACGCGCACTGAACTACCGCAACGTGTATAACCCCGCCACCGGCTTTATGCAGCCGCGCCTGAAAAGCGGGGCGTTTGTAGAGCCATTCCGTGCAGAAGACTACACCGAATACATCTGCGAGAGCAACGCTTGGCACTATCTGTGGTCGGTACAGCACGATGTGAAAGGACTCATGGCGCTCATGGGCGGAAAAGAGGCATTTGAGGCACGCCTCGACAGCCTTTTCAGCTACAAGCCGGCTGAAGGCGAAGAATTGCCTATATTCAGCACCGGAATGATAGGACAGTATGTGCACGGCAACGAACCGTGCCACCATGTGGCATACTTGTACAATTATGCAGGTGCGCCGCAAAAGGCTCAGCGATATGTGGCTGAAATCATGCACGGACAGTACAGCAACACCCCGGCAGGACTTTGCGGCAACGAAGACTGCGGACAGATGTCGGCATGGCTGGTGTGGAGCGCACTGGGCATGTATCCCGTCGATCCCGTGAGTCTGGAGTATGAGCTTGGGGTGCCACTCTTTGAGGAAGCCACGGTGAATCTGCCCGACGGAAAGCAGTTGCTGGTGAAAGCCACCGGAGTAAGCAAAGAGCATTGCACAGTGCGCGAGGTGAAGCTCAACGGAGCAATCCTCAATGAGCCGAGAATCAGCCACGAGCAGCTGATGAAAGGCGGACTGCTTGAATTTGTGATGGAATAATCGGAGAAGAAGAACCAACTGACGCAAAAACATTACTGAAGATGGTGAAAGCTGACTTCGAGGACAATTACAGGGCACTGTTCCGCCGCTATCACAGCAATCTGCTCTTCTATGCCACACGGTTTGTGGGCGAAGTGGAGGCAGAAGACGTGGTGCAAGACGTGTTTGTGGAGCTATGGCGACGGCAGGAGGAAGTGGAGATAGGCGACGACATACAAGCCTTTCTCTACAAGGCTGTATATACACGGTCGCTCAACGTGCTGAAGCACCGTGCAGTGGTGGGCAATCATGAAGAAATGATGCTTGCCATCGGACAAAAGCGAGCCGAATATTATGCCCATGAAGATGGTGAAGTGGTGAAGCGCATGGAAGACCGTGAGCTTCGCAGCACACTGAGAAGGGCAATAGGCGAGTTACCTGAAAAATGTCGTGTGGTGTTCAAATTGAGCTACCTGCACGACATGAAGAACAAAGACATTGCACAAATATTGAAAGTGTCGCCCCGCACAGTAGAGGCACACATGTATAAAGCATTGCGATATTTACGCAGCCGACTGATGAATAAAGTGTAGAATATGAGGATTAGGAATAAGTGATTTTTAAGGAGAGATTGTTTTAAAAAAGAAATATGATTGAAACTAAAGACAATATTGAAGAAATTCTCATTGCAAAATATCTGCTTGGAGAATGCAGTGAAGAAGAGTTGGGAGCACTGAAGCAGCGACTCGACGAGAGCGACGATTTCGCCCGCGAGCTGTTTCAGGCAGAGCAGCTCTTCTGTTTAGGAAAATGCAATGAGGACGACGACAAAAAGATAACCCAGATGGCAGAATACCGCCTGATGGACAAGATAGGGCAGATGAAGCAGCCTTTGTGGCGCAGATTCCGCACTGCCATTCGCATCGCCGCCATGCTCATAGTGGCTTCGGTGATGGCGATTGCAGGCTGGGAA
>CALZFJ010000325.1 GCA_945645715.1 uncultured Prevotellaceae bacterium
CTCGCTTCATTCTCTCGGCGTAAGACTATCGATAGAATGGTAAACAGCTACCCGAGATTAGCCAATTTTCTAGTTAAATATTGTCAAAAATGTGCCAAACAACACGTTTTTGACATTTTTTATGTTTCGCGTTAAGTTAAATTCAATAAAACTGTTAAAATTTCAGAGCAAAAAACCTCTTAATTTCTTTCTCGTGCCGATGACATACTCAAGCACAATTTCACCAAAGTTTAACTATCTAATATTCAAATTAATAATTACTGCATATAGATTGATACTGCCCCTGCACCGCCATTTTTTCACCAAAATAGCATTGATTCTCCGACACGAAAATCAAGCGAAAAACGTCAAAAAACTAAAAAATTGTAAGCCGGATAGCGCAACAAGCACCTACTCCGCTGTAATTCAATCGGTTGCATCTGTCCTCAATATTGCCATTTGTGTAAAAGCAAAATACAATTCAACACAAAAAGCACAGTTTTTCATTGCAATCTATCACAAAACACCGCATATCTCTTACATTTCGCAATTAGCCCGAGATAATATATAACAAAAGTGTCACAAAATAACGACATAATGTTAAAAACCGAAATTTTAATACAACGTAACAAATAAAATCTGTAACTTTGCGCATGAAAAACCTCCACCACAGAGATAACATTGCATTTACGACAAGGGAAATTGTTAAAGACTATGACGTAGGCATGTAAATTCATCAGATTAGGGCTGATGGATTTTTTTATCGAAGAAACTGATGTCATTCATGTGATGCCCCGAGGTGGGCTACGGTTCACAAATGACTGATTATTTAGGGAATTATCATTTCAATTATTAATTATTTTTTAGACTAAAGGTTTTTTAAGGTATGAAAAGACTAATGTTAGTTTTGATTACGATCTGTTCGATGGTGGCAGTGATTGCCCAGACCAAGGTCACAGGAACAGTCGTATTTGCCGGCGACAACGAGCCTCTCGTAGGTGTATGCCTATCTCCACTACCCCTGACTTCAGCACAGGTGCTTCGGTGACCAGTGCCGACATCAGCGACCGTACTGTAGATATCAACCCCGAGGACATTGAGAGCATCAACGTGCTCAAAGGTCAGGCTGCATCGGCTCTTTACGGTATCCGTGCTTCTAATGGTGTGATTGTAATCACCACCAAGCGTGGCTCGATTCGCTCTAATCGCCCCACGGTAACCATCTCGACCAACCTCAGCGCAGAGCGCGTATCGCGCAAGTTCCAGCGCCAGACGGTTTACTCTCAGGGTACCACAGGTACTTACGACCATTCTTCTTCAATGTCGTGGGGTTCGAAGATCGACGACCTTGTAAATCACCCCGTATATGGTGGTGCGACCGACAACAAATATACTCAGGCAATGGGTCACCACGAGGGTATGTACTACAACCCCAAGCGTGCCCAGGCAGGTCTCGACGGATGGGAGACTCCCACAAGATATGACAACGTGGGCGACTTCCTCGGAACAGGTTTCACCGAGAACACCAACGTGAACGTATCGCAGAAGAAGGACGGTCTTGACTACTCATTCGGCATCAGCAACTCTTACCAGAAAGGTATTATCCCATCTACTGGCATGACCCGCTGGGGTGCCCGCGGACTCGTGGAGTATATTATCGACCAAGAATGGAAGACCGGTTTCTCAATGAACTACACCAGCAGCCGCATCACCACCACTTCGGGTGCCTATGCATGGTACATCTCCTCGTTCACTGAGCAGGAGTTTGGTAGCGGTAACAACCAGCTCATGAAAACCGAGCTGCGCAACGCCAATGAGCTTGCTTCTTCCACCACCTACAACAACGAGTGGAACGGAACTTACAGCAACCTCATGAACCTCAAGCAAATCATCGCTAAGACTTCGGAGGAAAGCACTACCACCGATGCCGGTCAGCTCGACCTCATGGGTATGGCTCAAGTGCTCACCGCCCTCAACTTCGGTGTGCTCACCGACCTTCACGGCGATATTCCCTGCTCAGAGGCTCTTCAGGGGCTTGACAACATTCAGCCTTCGCTCGACAAGCAGGAAGACGTGTATAAATACATCTTCGCCACTCTCGATGCTGCTATCGACAACCTATCGAAGGCTAAAGAAGCCGGCATGGCTAATGTGGGCGAGCAGGACATCCTCTATGGCAACGACCTTGAGCAGTGGATTGCTGCCGCATACGCCCTGAAGGCACGCTACAAGCTGCACACTCTCTACCGCAACCCTGCTGTACTGAGCGAGGTGATTGACGCAGCAAGTAAAGCAGTCGCCAACGGCTTCAGCGGTATGTACATCACATCGTTCAACGGTGTCACTTGCGACAACCCTTGGAGCGCTTACGTGTGGAGCCGCCTCTACACAGGCTGTACTACTACCGTTGGCAACATCATGCTTGAGACCGGTGACCCACGTATCGACGGCTACTGCTTCACCGAGAAGACTTGGCTCTATGGCGGAACTCGCTAATGCACAATTAAAATCATTATAATTACATCATCATTGTAGGTGCATCGGAATTGCCGATTCCGGTGCACTTGCTTTTTCACCATAAGCAACACTCTCAGGTTTTAACATTGTTTTCAGCTAAATGTTAAATACAATGGCGAAACTCGTGCATTTTCAGAAGATTAGACCACAAATTCCGAAATATAGGCATAGTTAATAATCGCTAAGTAATATTAAGAGATGCTGCTGTTATTACTTATTCATAGTACCTTTGCGGTCGATTTACAAATTGATAATAAACAACTTATGAAGAAATTCTCTTTAATGCTTGGCGCACTGCTTGTGGCTGCATCGGCTCTTGCCGAGGGTTACCAGGTGAATACGCTAAGCGCACGCCAGCTCGGCATGGGACATGTGGGTGTGGCAATGAAACTTGGTGCCGAAAGCGGATATTTCAATCCCGCAGGTATGGCTTTCATGGATAAGACAGTGGATATTTCGGCGG
>CALZFJ010000326.1 GCA_945645715.1 uncultured Prevotellaceae bacterium
TCTCCACCTTGAAATTTTTTGGAAAAATATGAAACTACTGATTATAAATCTGATTTTTCTTGCTGCAATGTGTTCATGCACATCGTGCAATGACGACGATTTCACGCACATCGAATGTAATGGCGTGTACTATTGGAAGACTATTCTGGAACTCGATCATGACGACTATAGATTCATGGACCGTCACCATATTGACCGTATTTATCTCCGTATGTTTGATGTTACGGCAGAGAACCGTAGCAGTTTCTGCACTCCGTTTGAAGCGGTAGTGCCGAATGCCTCAATGCGTATGTCATCGTGTAACTACAAGGTCACTGTCGATTCACTCAATTCAAAGCTGTTAGTGCCCGTGGTATATATCACAGTAGAGGCTTTGAAAGCCGCCAAAGGCTGCGAAGGACAGTTGGCAAGTCGGATAGTAGAACGAGTTCGACGAATGTGTGGCTACAACGATTTTATCGATGTGGAAGGGTTGCAGCTCGACTGTGACTGGACCGCCTCGACCGAGAAGTCGTTTTTCGCGCTGTGCGACTCTGCCCGGGTGCAGATAGCCCATAAGGAGCTTCAATGGTCGCTAAGCTCCACCATACGCCTGCACCAACTTGAGCGGAAGGCCCCGCCTGTTGACTATGGGGTGCTGATGGTATATAACACCGGCAATTTCAGCGACCCCGATGCCAAAAACTCCATCATCAGCATCGACGATGTCGAGAAATATAAAAGCCATATCTATGATTATCCGCTCCACCTCGATGTGGCATATCCCTCATACTAGTGGCAACTGCTATTTCGCAAAAGGCAATTTATGGGACTACTGAATGGGGTGAATGTCGCCGACACCTCACGTTTTGCCACATTTGGAACGAGCAGTCACCGTGCACTTTGCGATATAATCCACAAAGACATAGTAATCCGCAAGGGCGACATTGTGCGCACCGAGAAATCTGTCTCTGATGAAGTGCTGTCAGTGAAAGCGGCCATTGAGCGTCGCATCTCAAAGCGACCTCACAGCAACATTATATATCACCTCGACCAACAAAACCTTTCAAAATACACTGCTGATGAAATCGACAAAATATACTCTACCGATAGCAATAATTAGCTGCATGGCAGCTATGCTCATAGCCGTGCCTAAAGCTGAGGCTTGCGGCCCGTTTTTTCCGGTAATACCAACGCCAAAGTTCTTCACTTCGAGGACTGATGGCAACAGTGTGTGTTCATTTGAGCGCAGTGAGAATCTGCGGTTGTGGCAACAGCTCACATCACCTGAAATTCCTATCGCCGACATTGCAAAGGTGCTCTACGATGATGAGGCCTATGACCCTGAAAGTGACTCCGACAATCTTTTCCGTACCTATATCCGCAACACCAACGACTGTGAGATCGAGCAGTTCCTCTACACCGCCAAGGAGTTGGAGCGTAAGCGCAAAGAGGTAGCTTCGCCGTGGTATTATCCCGAATCGAGATATGGCACTACAGGAGAATTTACCGACATCATCGAATCGTGCAAAGCCTATCAAGGTTCACGCCTTAAGGACCGCTACGCACTGCAACTCGTTAGGGCACTGTTTGCCGCACGCGACTATGCCGGGTGCGTGGAAAGCTACGACAAGTGTTTCCGCGATTTCCCCGACAGCAACCTGTTGAAGCGTATGGCAATGAAGTATGTGGCAGGATGCTGGTCGAGGCTCGGCGACGTGAATAAGGCAAACCGGTTCTTCGCACGTTCGGGCGATTTTAAATCCATCGTACACCCAGATGCCGTGGCATATATGGCAGAGCATAATCCCGACTGCCCCGAACTGATGGCACACATCCAGCACTGTTCCACCGATTCTGCACACTTCTGCGCAATAAAGCCGATAGCGCAGCGGGTACTGCGCGGCAAGAAAGCGCGTTACCGTGGCGACTGGGAGTTCTTTCTTGCCTACGAGGCCGGAGAGTTCCACTCCGACTATGCTACTGCCTCGCTGCACATCGCCAGGGCAATGCAGTCGCAATTCTCCTCTCCCGACTTCCGCGACCACGCCTGTGCCTACCGCATGAAAGTAGTTGCCACACTCGGGCGATGCGGCTCACTGCTCTCCGACTTGCGGTGGATTGAGAGCAAAATGAACATTTTGGCAGGCGATGCCACAGAGTGGAACCGAATGCTCCAGAATATCGTCTATGTAAACTGGATTCCCACTCTTTGGCGCCAAAAGGACTATGCCACCGCCATATTGCTGTGCAGCTATGCCGACAATTTGTTTGCCACAAAGCAACGCCACACCTACTGGCCTTTCGACGACACTTGGCGCATCATTCCCGAAACGCAATTGCTCAGCCTCACCCTCGACGAGATTCGCAACAGCACCGTATATTGGAATCCAATCGACTACAGCACTCCTTCGTTCAGGCTGATGAACACGCTCACTTCGTCGCAGCTCATAGCCGTAAAGCACGCCATCGCTGCCGGCTCACCGCTCTACCGCCACCTGAAGCTCTATGCTCGCACCGATGCACCCTATATTGATGAAATCATCGGCACCCTTGCGCTGCGCGAGGAGCGTTACGGCCGTGCTGCCGACTATCTCGCCCGAGTGCCTATGAATTACCTTTCCACCATCAACATCTACAAGGACGGCAGCCTGAACGTCAATCCATTCTGCGCTTTCCCCGGTCATTGGCATGACTTCGACTCCATCGCTTCACCGCTCCGGGCAAAATACCACTTCGCCTGCCGTATGCTACACTACCAAAAGCTGATGTGCCATGGCAAAACGCCCAATGAGCGCGGAATGGCAAGGCTTAAATACGCCATAGCTCGCCGTAACTCCTTCGAGGATTGCTGGGGGCTGACGCAGTATTGGCGAGGCTGCATCACATCGCTTTTCGTGCCGTCGTTCGACAGCGGAGGCTGCGACTTGATGTGCAACTTCCCT
>CALZFJ010000327.1 GCA_945645715.1 uncultured Prevotellaceae bacterium
ATCTATTCACAATGGTATATCACAGGGCTTGCAAGGTGGCAATGCGCAACCGACTTGCGCAAGATACAGCAGCCTATATGAACGAATATCGGAAGCAACATGAACTCAATGAGGAAGACTTCATGCTTGTTGAGGAATTGAAGGAGCGAATCAAGAAAGCAATAGCTTCATTACCCGAGACCTATCGTGATGCCTTCCTTCTGCACCGCTTCGAGGGCAAAAGCTACAAGGAAATAGCTGAAATATTCAATATGTCGCCAAAAACCATAGATTATCGAATACAGCAGGCTCTGAAGCTGCTTCGCAAAGAGCTTGGCGACTACTTGCCGGCTGTGGCACTTGTTGTAGCAATGAGTTATCTCGAATCGCCACAACCGCAGAGTGGCAGGCACGAACATCAACGGTCGGCTTGCATATTGAGCGATTATGCTGCCACATTGTGAAGCGATGGTAGGCTGCAAAACAAAATCTCCTGCGATAAGAGAAGTGACCCTAAAAGTGTGAATTAGGCACTTTTGGGGTCACTTTAGTTTGGAAAGCAATAGCAATAATCTCAAATCAATTATTGCACTGTGATGCGAATGTCATCAATCCATACGGTTTTGCCTATTAGCGAGGATTCGCCTTCGGCAGCAAACTGAAGAGCATTGACACAATCCCAGGCAAAACCCTCATCGCCCGAGCCGGGCTGGTTTTTCCAGTTCTCGCCGGTTCCCGAAGTACCCCAAATCCAGAAGAAGCTGAGCGGAACGCTTACGCGGTGCCAATTGCCATCGGCAACGATACGTAGCCCATAATTATCAGGTACATCTGTTGAAGTGCCTACAGTGACCAGATTTCGCCACTGATATTTAACGCTGCTCTTATACTGAGCGAAACGCACATTAATCTTTGAAATATCTTCAGTTGCCTTGATGGAGAACTCCAGCTTGGCATTTGCTGCCGGATATGCCGAAAAATCGGCAACCGGCCAGATGGGCATATTCAGTGCGCTATAATTTCCCGTTATATTCCAGCTTAGGCAGCGGCTACCCTCGGCAGGGCTATCGCTGCAATCAAAATTAATGTTGGAATCACTGTAGTCGGGAGTCCACCACGATTGAGGATAGTCGCCATAGAAACAAATCGATTGCGGTGACGACAAATCGGGAGCTTTGAAGCCCATAGCCTCAGCCAAGTCGCAATTAAGGCTAAGATTGAATATGCAAGCCTTGTCTTGTGGGAACATTCCGAAATCGATTCCCGATGATTGCTTGCGATATTCCCAAGTGGTATAGGCAATTCCATTCTTGGCAAGCATATCGCACACAGCCTTATACCATCGGCAGCGGTCTTCGTTGGGGACCGAGGTGAGCGTACCAAATTCACCCACAAAGAGGGGAGCATTACGCAGGCGCGCCCAGTTGACAGCTGTGACAATCTTGTCTCTCATTCGGTCGGTGGTGATAGCCTCATTGGGATAATTCTTATAGTAGGCTTCATACTCGGCGTTACCTTCAAACTGGTTCGGCTTGGCAGGCATTGTGTCGCGATTATAGGGGAATGGCACGGTTGAGATGTATTGCAATGGAATGCCGTCCCAATTAGCCCCTTGGTGAGTGAAAAGGAAAGGTTTGTAGAAATGGAAAGTATAGATTAGCTTACTGTCGGAGTATTCGGGCAAGTCCCACAGGTTGTCGATACCACAGCCATAGGGTGTAGCAATAATCCAGTGCTTGGTATCGATGGCGCGAATAGTAGCAATCAGTCGGCGTTGCATTTCGCCCCAACCGCTTTCAGCGCAGTTTCCGCCGGGTTCGTTGAAGAGTTCATAAACCACCTTATCGTTTTTGTCCTTGTACCGCTCTGCGAGCTGGCGAAGGCCCGAAGTGACAATTTCTTCGCCATTATCGGGAAACCATCGCGAACCATAGAACGAATGTTGGTCGAGAATAACATACATATTATGTTGCAGAGCAAGATCGACGGCATAATCGAGTGCTGTGAGAAAATCGCTGCTGAAACTGTAATTATTGTTGGCATCCATAAAAGCCTTGAAATTAAGCGGCAGGCGCACCACATCGATTCCCATACTTGCCATATCGGCAAAGTCGTTGTCGGTATAAGTATCGTAGCGGAGATATTTGCTATCTTCATGGTTGAACCAATCGGATAGATTTACGCCCTTGTTGAAAGGTGCATTTGGGAATCCTAAAGCAAGGCATTGAGTGGAAAATGCCATGCATAAGGCAAACAATGAGAATAAAGCTGATTTTTTCATAAATATTGAAGTTTTAAGTATTTACATTAACGTAATGGAAAGATTACACTTGATGTCGGATGACGACGCACCAATCATCAACTTGAAAGCACCAGGCTCGGCTTTCCAGCACCGGGCGGTCTCGTCGTAGAAGCTCAAATCGCGGGCGGAGATACTGAAAACGGCATTCCGGGTTTCACCGGGAGCAAGGTCGAGCTTCACAAAGCCCTTCAATTCTTTCACCGGACGAGGCACAGAAGCCTTCTCATCGTGCACATAAAGCTGTACCACCTCTTTCCCGCTTCGGTTGCCTACGTTTGTAACCGGAACTGAAATTTTAATGGTGTCGCCACTGTGGATTTTCATTCTGTCGGCAATCGGTTTTCCATAACGGAATTTGGTGTACGACAAACCGTGACCGAAATGGAATTGAGGTTTCACATCGAATTTATCAACATAGCGGTAGCCGACGAAAATGTCCTCATTATAGTTCACGTTCTTGCCGTCGCCCGGATATTCACCCATAGCAATAGCGCCGCAGTCGTTGAGCTGACGATAGAAAGTGACCGGAAGTTTTCCCGAAGGATTCACTTCTCCAAACAGGACCTGAGCCAATGCCGTTCCCGATTCGCTTCCTCCATACCAAGCATGCAGCATAGCCGGAATTTTTTCGGCATAT
>CALZFJ010000328.1 GCA_945645715.1 uncultured Prevotellaceae bacterium
GGACAGCTCCCCGATGGAACTAACGACAACACTTTATATATCTCGCGCGACAATGGCGTGAACTGGAACCGTGGCGACTCACTCCTGCAGCTTCCCGACTATATCGAGAAGGTTGCCAACGCCGATGCAGTGGTGTTCACCTCGCGCCTGAGCGTGGATTCGCGCTCGGCAGCCGATGAGTGGACCTATATGCCGAGTGTGAAGCTCCCGGCGTGGTATCACATTGTCACCGGTGTGCCTGCATCGCGTGCCACCCAGCCGGTGACCGAGTGGGATTGCCCATATATATATGTGTTTGGCGGAGTTACGCCCACCGGCGGATTGAGCAACAATATCTGGCGTGGAGTAATCAACCGCTTGAGCTTCAAGCCTCTATATTAAACCCTTGCAGGCATGAAGCGCACGTTTGCCATATTGATGATGATAGTCGTCTTCGCCGTGAACACCATGGCGCAGGACTATCGTTTTGAGATTGGTGCAGCGCTTGGTACAAGCGGCTACCTCGGCGATGTGAACCGTGGCAACTTCTTGCGCAATCCCGGCGTGAGTGGCGGAGCACTGTTCCGCTTCATCAAGGACTATCGCTGGGCTTTCAAGGGTAGCCTCAATGTAGCCACCATCAGCGGAAACTCCACTGCCGAAAAGTCGGTGTTTGTAGATGGACGCACCTACGAGTTTAAATCCACCCTCTTCGACCTCGGCGGACAGGCTGAATTTAACTTTTTCAATTTCGGCATTGGCTCGAAATACAAAAATTTGAAACGATTGACGCCCTATCTCACTCTCGGTTTGGGAGTCACCATGGCATCGTGCAGCGGCAGCACCGCAGTTGCAATGAATCTGCCCATGGGAGTGGGTGTGAAATATAAACTGAAGGAACGCTTGAACCTGGGGGCAGAGTTCACCATGCGCAAGTGTTTCGGTGACAAAATCGACGGACTGAGCGACCTCAATGGCATTAAAAGCTCATTTGCGAAGAATACCGACTGGTATTCGCTGATACAAGTGAGTGTGACCTACGAGTTTGGTAAGCGATGCCGCGTGTGTCATTATGTAGATTAACGGAATTGAATTGACTGAAGCAACGAAGACTACTATTATGTCGTCACTGATTGAACAAATTGATAAGTCGCGCCTTCCCCGCCACGTGGCGGTGATTATGGACGGCAACGGACGCTGGGCTAAGCAGCGCAATCTTCCACGCTCGCAAGGGCACGTGGAGGGAGTGAACACTGTGCGCAAAATCACCGAAATAGCTTCGGAGGTGGGTGTGGGCTATCTCACGCTCTACACTTTCTCTACCGAGAACTGGAACCGTCCCAAAGATGAGGTTGATGCTCTCATGAACCTCATTGTGGTGGCTATTGAGCGCGAAACCCCCGACTTGATTAAGAACAACGTGCGCCTCACCATGATTGGCGACATCGAGCGTATGCCCGAGTTTGCTCGCACACGCCTGCAGAAGTGTATGGACGACACCTCGCACTGCTGCGGTCTCACCCTTAACCTCGCACTGAGCTACTCCTCGAAGTGGGAGATTCTGGAGGGCGTGAAGAGCATTGCACGCCGTGTGAAAGAGGGTGAAATCAATATCGACGACATCGACGACGCTCTCTTCAGCAGCAGCCTCACCACGCGCAACATTCCCGACCCCGACTTGCTCATACGCACTGCCGGCGATTTGCGCATAAGCAACTTCCTGCTCTGGCAGATTGCCTACTCAGAGCTTTACTTCACCGACATCTATTGGCCCGACTTCACCAAAGACGACTTCTGCCGTGCTATCCTCGACTATCAGCACCGCGAACGCCGTTTCGGGAAGACCAGCGAGCAGGTGGAGAACGAAAAGGCTTAGGCTTGTATTTTTTTGAACTACGAAAACTCATATATACACTTTAAAGATAAAAAACTTTTTCACGATGAGATTGAAGCTCCTCACTATAGTAGTTGCTCTCTTGGCAATGGCAACCAATGCCACTGCCCAAGTGACCAACGACACTATCTATAACCCGAAAGTCATCTTCTCGGGAATGCCTCAAAAATATGAAATCGCCGGCATCAAGGTGACCGGTGTGGATAACTATGAGGATTATATCATCATTGGCTACTCGGGTCTTTCTGTGGGACAGAAGGTGGAGATTCCCGGTGATGAAATCAAGATGGCGGCAAAGCGCTTCTGGCGCCAGCAGCTCTTCTCCTCGGTGAAAATCAAGGTGGAGAAAATCTGCGGCGACAAGGCGTGGCTCGAAATAGAGCTTCGCCAGCAGCCACGTATCTCTGAAATCAACTACATAGGCATGAAAAAGGGCGAGCGCGAGGATATCCAGCTGCGACTTGGCCTCACCAAGGGCAACCAGATTACGCCCAATATCGCTGCCCGTGCACGCCAGATTATCGAGAAATACTACGATGGCAAGGGCTTCAAGAACGCCACCGTGCGCGTTGACCAGCGTGAAGACCTCAGCAAGAAGAATGAAGTGATTGTGGATATTGTGGTCGATAAGCACGACAAGGTGAAGGTGCACAAAATCTACATCGACGGAAACAAGGTGCTAAGCGACGGCAAGCTCAAGAGCGTGATGAAGAAGACCAATGAGAGCGGAAGCCTCAAGAAGCTCTTCAGCCAGAAGAAGTTTGTCACCGACGACTACGAAGCCGACAAGCAGCTCATCATAGAGAAATACAACGAACTCGGTTACCGCGACGCCCAGATTCTCAGCGACAGCGTGGTCAATTACAATAACAACAAGGTTGATGTGTATCTCAAGATAGAGGAGGGACAGAAATACTATATCTCGGGCATCGACTGGGTGGGAAACACCATCTACCCCTCGAATGTGCTCGACAATATCCTCGGTATCAAGCCGGGCGACGTGTACAACCAGAAGCTCCTCAACAAGCGTAC
>CALZFJ010000329.1 GCA_945645715.1 uncultured Prevotellaceae bacterium
GTTGTCCTGAGAAGCCTTGAAGAAGATACCTTTGCGGCTCTTTCCTCCCACGTATTCCACCATCACGCAGAGGTAGCCGCCGGTGTAGTTGAACGGCGTGCTGAAAGTGACAGAAACCTGTGAGTCGTTTACCGGAAGCACAAACTGACCCTCATAAACCTTAGTGAATGCCTCCATAGGCACCACCTGCTTGTCGGCAAAGCTGGGTTTCTCCACATTGGCGAGGTAGATAACCACATCGATAGGATCAACTTCGTAAGCCACTCGGTAGGGATAGGCGATGGCAGAGATAGTGCCGCCCTCGCGTGCGCCGAGCACGTCCATATCATAGATGGTCTGCGTCATGCTGTAGTTAGAGCGCAAATCCACAGGAGTGTAGCCGATTTCGCGGTCGTAGAAGGTGAGGTCGATCCATCGGCCGCCCGAGAGCACATCTACGTTGATTGGGGCAGAAGTGTTGTTGTCGCTGACAGCGTCGCCGGCAATTTCCACCACGGCTCTAATTGAATACTTGCCCTCAGCAGTAGGAGTCCATGAGATAGCCACCTCGGTGGTAGCTTGAGGCTCGATAGCCTCAGAAGGCTCTGCCGATGCCAGCACGTTGTCATTCTCGTCGATTAGTTTCACGGTGTAGCCGGTAGCAGCGGTGTAGCCGCAGTTCTTCACTGTCACTTTGTAATCGGTAGGAGTGTTGAGCGATGGGGTGGTGTTGCCGAGAAGCTCCACGGCTTGCAGGTCGGTTGCATTGAGTTTCTCCACATAGATAAACGAGAACGAAGCCGAAACGGCATTCTTCACGTGGAATGCGAGAGTGTAGTTGCCGGTTTCATCGATGGTGAAAGTCTCGGTGTTGTAGTACCATGTTGGGTCATAGCCGAAATCGGTGTAGCTATTGAGTACGCGCGACTGAGCCTCGGCTGAGATGGCAGTTCCAAGGGTCACGTCGAAATTGAGTGGGAAGAGGGCCCCGAGCGTGCGCACCTGGTAGTGTATAGCGTAGGTTGCACCGGCTTCCATGTGAATGAGCGACGATATGAGCCAGTCGTCGGCAGGAACTTCGGGACCAAGCTCGCGGTCGGGGAAGAACTTCATGAACCATTCGCCGTTGGCCGCAGTAGTTTCGCGGTAGAACGACTGACCGTCGTGGTTGGCATCGACCACAGTCCATTGGCGAGCCATTTCGGGTGTGGAGAAGTCGCAGGAGTAGGGAACATCGAGAGCCGAACCCGAAACTACGGTGTTGGAGAGTGCGGTTGCACCCTTGCCGTCGGCATTCGAAGCAGTCACGGCATAGTAGTAGCCGGCAGGTTCGGTTATGGTGTTGTCGGTGAGTGAAGTGGCAGTGGTGGCAGAAGCAATGACCTTCTCATCGGGGTAGCGCACTACGTCGTAGGTGAACGAAGAGGCATCTATCCAGCCACCGTTGATTCCGGCAACAGGCACATTCCAGCTCACTGCAATGTCGTAGCCTGTGCCAGTGCGCTGCGCAGTGAGGTTCTGCACTTCGGCGGGGAGGTCGTGTCCGACGAATACGGTAGGAGCATAGACCGGGCGGTCGCTGCCGGCATTGTTGCGTGCTATCAAGTGGTAGGTGACGTTGCAGTTGTCGCCTACGTTGTCGGTGTAGCTGCCCTCGCTGCCCGGAGTCACGCCGTTGAGAGTGGCGATGAGGGCATCATTACGATATATGTCGATGGTAATGTCCTCGGCGAGCTTGTCGCCGCCTACGTTGAGCGACGGGTTGAGCCAAGTGAGTGTTGCGCTCCGGTCACCCGAGGCATCGGCGGTAGCCACAAGCCCGGTCACCCTGGCTGGAGCGTTACGGTCGATAGGATTCGGGTCGATGTACAGACCGATAAGTTCCTCGTTGTGGGGCATTTCGGCAAGACGCTCAAAGGTGACCATATCGTCACCGAAGGTGAAACAGCCCAGGAAGCCGTTTGGCACCGGATTACCGACGGCATCGGCGGTAGCGTAGAAGCCGGTCCAGTAGAGCTTTCCGTCGGTTGGGCAAAATTCAGCCGACTGCACTGTGGCTGGATAAATGCCCGTTTCGCAGAGAATGTCGCCCAGTCTGCCCGACGACTTCTGGATGTCCCACAGTTCGCCCAGCCCGGAGATGGCATAGAGGTAGCCGTCGGACGAAGCCGAGAGGGTGAGCATATTAGTGTCGTTGCTGTAGATTTTGATGCGAGTGGCAGTGCCGGTAGTCACATCTAATGAGAACAGACCGAGCGGAATGTCAAGCTCCTGGTCGTCGGTCATGGTGCCGCTGTCAATGTCGAAAGCAAGGGCATATACCGTGCCTGTGGCGGCATCGTAGGTCATGTCCTGGAAAATCAGTCCGCCTTCAAACGAGCGACTGTCGTATTCGGCGATGGTTTCGAGCTGATGAGTGTCGATGTTGAGCTTTAGCAGGCGGTAGGGTACCATCTGGTCATCGGAGTCGATGAGATAATAGTTGCGGTCGATGCACACAGCAGAGCGGAAGTAGTGTCCGGCAAGCGAAAATTCCTCGCGGATTTCCTGTGGGTTATTGAGGTCGAAGGAGACCAACGCAGGCTCATTGCCTTCGACGTTGCTTGCCCACATGCGAATGGCGTAGGCGCGCGTGACGTTTTCGGCTGCGGCACTGGTTATGAATGCCACAGCAAGCATAATTGATAGTAGTAATTTGTTCATATAAGGTGAATAGTTAGAAAAAACGTGGCAAAAGTACAGAAAAAAAACGAGATATAGGTGAATTTGGAAATAAATAATTGCGCAGTGGAGCTTTCGGTAGCGTTTCAGTAGCGTACACACAGGCACGCTGACTGCTTTCAGTGGATTAGTGGCGGTGGTTGCGGGGGTGGTGCAGGAGGATTTCTTCGCGCAGGCGCGAGCGGTC
>CALZFJ010000330.1 GCA_945645715.1 uncultured Prevotellaceae bacterium
CGAGCTGAAGAACAGGAAATAGTCCTGCCAATAGACTGAAAACGATTGCGGTGGAACAACATGTGTCAAAGGTGTTGCTCCACCGCAATTGTTTTTTTGTAATAGATGCGAGTGCTATTTCTCGTCGTCCTGAGGTTGGGAGTAGAAGAATTTGTCCTCTTTGTAGTCGTCGGGCCAGTATTCTTCGGGCCATTGCTCCTCCTCTTCAGCTTCGGCGGCATCCTGCACAGCCTTGTCGTCATATTCCGGCTCGTCATCGTCGGGAACTTCGCTGTCGTCGCTGTCGTCGCTGTCGTCGTACTCGCCTTCCCACTCGTCCTCATCGAGCATTTTGCCTCCGCAATAGTCGTCGTCATCATCGATAGGCTCTTGTTCAAACACCCATTCGTCCTCTTCTTGCACACGGTGGTGGGCATCGAGGTCGCGGTGAGTGATTTTTGTGGGAATGCGGTTGTTCTCATCGTTGATTTCGCGCCACAGCAAGTCTTTCAGCTCGGTGAGGCCCATTCCGGCAACCGAGGAGATAAACACCGCCTTCACGCCGTCGGGCAATTCACCGCGCATTTCGTCCATCAGCTCATCGTCGAGCATGTCGCACTTGGTGATAGCAAGCACACGAGGCTTGTCGGCAAGGTCGGGGTTGAAACGTTGCAATTCGTTGCAAAGAATTTCATATTCGCGGCGAATGTCGTTGCTGTCGGCAGGAATCATAAACAGCAGCACGGCATTGCGCTCAATGTGGCGAAGGAAACGCAATCCCAGACCCTTTCCCTCGCTTGCACCCTCGATGATGCCGGGAATGTCGGCCATCACAAAAGAGCGGTTGTCGCGGTAGCTAACGATGCCAAGGTTAGGCTCGAGAGTGGTGAATGGATAGTTGGCGATTTTAGGCTTTGCAGCCGATATTGAAGACAGCAGAGTGGATTTTCCGGCATTGGGGAAACCCACCAGACCCACATCGGCAAGCAGTTTCAGCTCAAGGATAACGGCTTTCTCGATACCCTGTTCGCCGGGCTGTGCGTAGCGTGGGGTGCGGTTTGTTGCACTCTTGAAGTGCCAGTTACCAAGACCGCCGCGACCACCCTTCAGGAGCTTTATCTCCTCGCCGTCGGCGGTTACGTCGCAGAGGAATTGCCCGGTGTCGGCATCAAACACGGCCGTTCCACACGGCACCTCGATGATGCGGTCTTCACCGTCCTTGCCGAAACTGCGGTTGGCACCACCCGACTCGCCATTGGTGGCAAACACGTGGCGCTGATACTTGAGGTGGAGCAGAGTCCAGAGGTTGCGGTTACCACGAAGAATCACGTGGCCGCCACGACCGCCGTCGCCGCCGTCGGGACCACCCTTGGGAATGTATTTCCCGCGGAAGAAGTGCAGTGAGCCACGACCGCCCTTACCCGAGCGGCAAAGAATCTTCACATAGTCGATAAAGTTCGATCCAGCCATAGATATCGTAGAAAGTAGTTTATTGTCAAAAAAAATATAGTGTTTGGGATTGAGCTTCCAAAATGAGCTATCAGGGCACAATTTCCCCTATTTCGGCTGCAAAATTACAACAAATTTGCGTAATGTGCAGCAAATCAGAGAAAATTAGCGAGGCAGTTAATTCACTTGCACTGCGATTCCGGCAGCCTCGATGCGTCGGGCAATAGCGTCAAGCTCCTCACGCGATACCTTCCGTAGGTTTTCCTCGGGAGTCTTGCGGTCGATGGAGTAGAGCATCACCTCGCGTGGACGAATCTCAAGATAGGCGGCGATGAGGGCTTCTACTTCGGTGTCGGTGGTGTTGTCGATATGGTGCCCATTGTGCTCGCCACGGAGCATCATGGTCTGCACAATGCACGAGCCTGAGAACTGTTTCAAATCGTTGATAATGCCCTCGGCTTGCACATTAACCGACTTAGGCTGATTGATGAGCCTGAGAGTGCTGTTGATGGCAGAATCGAGCTTGAGAATATTGTTATCTACAGTGCGCAGTGCATCGGCTACGTTTTTGTGTCCCACCATTGTGGAGTTGCTGAGCACCGACACCTTTGCTTCGGGATAGAACTTGTTGCGCAGCAGCAGCACATCGTGCACAATCTCCTTGAAGTTGGGGTGCAGAGTAGGCTCGCCGTTGCCCGAGAAGGTGATAACGTCGAGCTTCTCGCCGGCGGCGTGCATAGCGCTGAGCTTGGCATTGAGGCGATTGTGTACATCGTTGCGCGTGGGCACACCGGTGGTGCCTTGCCCTTGGGCGTTGTAGCCGGCTTCGCAATACACGCAGTCGAACGAGCATATTTTCCCATCGTTAGGCATAAGGTTAATGCCAAGCGAGATGCCTAAGCGGCGACTATGAATGGGACCGAAAACGGTTTCGTGAAAAAGAACAGTCTGCATAATATCAGTGTGTTTATAGTTATAGTTTTGCAGGGGCGGGAGGCTCTTGTCGGGTTATGCGCGTGAAGAGGTCGATAAAAGCCTGCGCCACATTGTTGGCTGAGAAGCGTCCGCGCACTTCTTCGTGCAGGTCGTTGCGGGCGATAGGGGCATCAATCGCCCACTCTATTCCCTCGGCGAAGCTTTCGGGGCTGAGATACCGGGCGATGAATCCGGTGCGCAGATGATCCACGATGTCGGGCTGGCCGCCGTTGCCGAACGTGACGGGCACACAGCCGCTTGCCTGACCCTCGATGAGAGTGTATCCCAGGCTCTCGTAGCGTGAGGTTGAGAGCACCACATCGGCGTGGCGGTATATGCTATTGATAGCTTCCATGCCATTCACTTGCCCGATGAAGGTGTAGGGAATTGCTATTTCGCTAAGCAGAGCCTCGTTGCGGATTGCTCCGTAGAGCAGCAGGTGAAGGCGTGAAGCGAGAGCCGGCTTGTGCTCGGCGATGTGC
>CALZFJ010000331.1 GCA_945645715.1 uncultured Prevotellaceae bacterium
TCTGCTATATTATATCAAGTGATTACAGGCGGTCGCGCAAGATTGCTTCTGCCTTCTCGGGAGTCACAATGCCGTTTTCACCCAGATTCCACTTGCGCTCATCGAAGCGGCGGCGTATCTCGGCAACAGTAGCCTCGCCTATTCCGTAATCGCTAAGGCGGGTCTTCACGCCAAGCGACTGGAAAAACGCCTCAGTGGCAGCAATGGCACGGTCGATAACTTCCTCGGTGCTGCCTTCGGTTATTCCCCACACGCGGGCTGCATATTGCAGCAGCTTAGCCTCTTTCTCACGGCGCATCACGCGCATAGTGCCCGGCCACACAATGGCGAGCGTCACTCCGTGGTCGAGTCCGTGAAGGGCAGTCAGCTCGTGCCCAATCATGTGTGTAGCCCAATCCTCATCTACACCCATCGCGAGGAAACCATTGAGTCCCATAGTTGCAGCCATCATGAAGTTGGCGCAATCGTCGTAGGCACGCTCGCCGTCGGCAAGCAGTCGCGGAGCAATGTCGATGAGAGCGAGAAGCACGCCCTCGGCAAAACGGTCCATCACCATAGGGCTTCCTGCCGTGGTGAGATACTGCTCGGTGGTGTGAATGAAGGTATCTACAATACCGTTGGCAACCTGACGCTTGGGCAGGCTATACACTGCCGTGGGGTCAAGCACCGAGAAGCTCGGGAATCCGGCAGCATTATGGAACGCATATTTCTCCTGTGTGGCACGACGCGAAATCACAGCTCCGCAATTCATCTCAGAGCCTGTAGCCGGCAACGTGAGCACTGCGCCAAATGGCTTTGCAGCCGGCACCTTAGCCTTTCCTACGATAAAATCCCACGGGTCGCCGTCGTAGTTCATTCCGGCAGCGATAAACTTGGTTCCGTCGATGATTGAGCCACCGCCTACAGCGAGAGTGAAATCAACGTTTTCAGCCTTTCCGAGGGCAATAGCCTTTATGAGAGTGTCGTAGTCAGGGTTAGCCTCAATGCCGCCAAACTCCACCACGGTGCACTCCTTGAGAGCCGCCATCACCTGGTCGTAAATGCCATTGCGCTTGATTGAGCCACCACCGTAGGTCATCAGCACCTTGCTTCCGGGCTTCACCTCCTTGGCAATGGAGGCAATCTGTCCCTCGCCAAAGTAAATCTTCACCGGATTTTGAAAATCAAAATTGTTCATAACGTCCTTCTGAAAATTAAAAGTTAATAATTTCGTTGATTGTTTATATCCTGTTTCATTGCCCGTAAATCATCGATTTATGACGGGTTTCTCATAATTCTCCAATCTTAGTCAATTTTTTTAAAAAAATTTGATTTACACCTCATATTTTGGTTGAATGCAAATATACACAAAAACCGCGAGATTCCACACCGGCACTATAAAGAAAAATTCCATATAGTACAATTAGCTATTTCTCACTCTCCGGGCACTCCAAGACTCTCCGCTAAAATGACACCTTTTCCCGCGATGGATATTTAACTCTAATGGTTTGCTGCAATAGGAAATTGATTTTTTGGTTAAACTTTTGTGAAATATGGTGAAAATGTCGTAACTTTGCAGAAAATTTCAAGGGCGCCGGCTCTGTGCTATGCCCTATTGTTTGTGCCTACGCCGCACAGACACTTGTCTATGAGTTTTAGGTTTACGTATTTCAATAATATTAGCAATTCGACCAAATGAATTTTACAGGAGGTATTGAGTTTAAGCCCAAGTTCATATCAGAGCTTAAACACTACAACGCGGCAAAATTTAAGGACGACCTCATAGCAGGTCTGGTAGTGGGAATCGTGGCTCTGCCACTTGCCATCGCGTTTGGTATCGCGAGCGGCGTAACCCCCACAGTGGGTCTCATCACAGCCATTATCGGCGGATTTTTAGTGTCGGCACTCGGCGGCAACAGCGTGCAGATTGGCGGACCCACAGGTGCATTCATCGTTATCGTCTATAACATCATTCAGCTCTACGGCTTGCAGGGTCTTGCCATTGCCACTTTCATGGCAGGCGTGATTCTGGTGCTTCTCGGCTTGTTCCGCCTTGGCACGGTGATTAAGTTCATTCCCTATCCTATCGTGGTGGGCTTCACAAGCGGTATCGCACTCACCATCTTCTCCACGCAGATTGTTGACCTTTTCGGTCTTCAGGTGGATAAGGTTCCCGGCGACTTCATCTCGAAGTGGGCTGTATATTTCGCCAATTTCGGCTCCATGCATCTTCCCACTCTCATTGTGGGACTCATCACCATCGCCATCATTGTGGCTGCGCCCTACATCTCGAAGAAACTCCCCGGTGCTCTCATAGCCATTGTGCTGATGACGGTGGCTGTTTTCTGCCTCAAGACGTTTGCCGGTGTAGAGGGAATCGAGACTATCGGCGACCGCTTCGGCCGTCTCCCGGCTGAAATGCCGCTGCCTCACTGGCTCGGACTCAACATGACCACAATCAATGTGCTTCTCCCCTCGGCATTCACCATTGCCGTACTCGGAGCAATTGAGTCGCTACTTTCGGCTACCGTTGCCGATGGTGCCACCGGTAACAACACCCGCAACAACACCGAGCTTATCGGACAAGGTATCGCCAACATGGCAGTGCCGTTCTTCGGCGGAATCCCGGTGACCGGTGCAATTGCCCGCACCATGACCAATATCACCAACGGCGGACGCACCCCGGTCGCCGGAGTGGTTCACGCCATAGTGCTGCTGCTCATATTCCTCTTCTTGATGCCGCTAATCAACTATGTGCCCATGGCGTGCCTTGCCGGAGTGCTCGTGATGGTGGCTTACAACATGAGCGGCTGGCGCACTGTGCTCAGCATTTTCAAGAATCCGAAATCGGATATCACCGTGCTTATCGTCACATTCTTGCTCACTGTGGTATTCGACCTCACCA
>CALZFJ010000332.1 GCA_945645715.1 uncultured Prevotellaceae bacterium
TCATTTTGATTGCACCAATGTAGCTGTCGAGGCTCATCACGAGTTCCTCGCGGAGTGGGTCGATAGGTGGGTTGGTGACCTGGGCGAAGTGCTGGCGGAAGTAGTTGAAGAGCGTCTGGGGAAAGTCGCTCATAACAGCCAGTGGAGTATCGTTACCCATGGAGTGGACCGGCTCTTTGGCATCGGTTACCATAGGGGTGATAATCTTCTCAATTTCCTCCTTGTGATAGTTGAAAGTGGTGAGGAGTCGCATATAGTCGGCGACATCATTATTCACCTTTTTGCCGCTGTTGATTTGGTCGAGTTTTATGCGGTTTTTGGCGAGCCAGTCGCGGTAGGGGAACTCATTGGCAAGATTTTCCTTGAGAAGTGCGTCATCGTAGATCTCGCCTTTCTCCATATCTACCATGAGCATTTTACCGGGGCGGAGACGTCCCTTTTCTTTCACCTCAGAAGCCTCAAATGGGAGGACACCCATTTCGGAAGCTACAACGATGGTGTTGTTGTTGGTGATGAGGTAACGTGCCGGGCGCAGACCATTGCGGTCGAGCATACCGCCGACATATCTGCCATCGCTGAAGAGCAGTGTGGCGGGACCGTCCCAAGCCTCCATGAGAATACTGTGATACTCATAGAAAGCCTTCAATTCGGGGGAAATGGGGTTTTTGTCGTTGAACGACTCAGGCACAAGCATAGCAAGAGCGTGAGGGAGCGACATTCCAGCCATTACGAAGTATTCCAGAACATTGTCGAGCGAAGCACTGTCGCTCATGTTAGGCTGGATAATGGGAGAGACGTCGGCACCACCGAGCGATTTAGGATTGAGCACACACTCTCGGGCGTGCATCCACATTCGGTTTCCCTGAATGGTGTTGATTTCGCCATTATGACCGAGCATACGGAAAGGCTGTGCAAGGCTCCAGGTGGGGAAAGTGTTGGTGCTGAAACGAGAGTGGACGAGAGCCATTCCGGTGGTGAAATGGGGGTTCATGAGGTCGGGGAAGTAATATCGAAGCTGAAGCGACGACAGCATACCCTTGTATATGATAACACGCGACGACAGCGAAACGATATAGAAATCCTCCTTGCCAACTGCCGCCGATTCGGCTACTTTCTTCTCAACGCGGCGGCGCAAGATGTAGAGTTTAGGTTCGATATCCTCATTGGTGCGTTCGTCGGCAATGAAGATCTGCTTTATGGCAGGTTCGGCAGCTTTCGCCACCCTTCCAAGCAGTTCATTATTTGTGGGAACGTCGCGCACGGGGAGCATGGAAAGGCCAAGCTCGAGGGTTTCGCGCTCGAGAATGTCGAGGATTAATTGCTGTGAATCATCATTTTTAGGCAAGAACATCAAGCCGCTTCCGTAGCGACCCTTTTCGGGTACGGCAATGCCTTGAAGCAAGATGAACTCGTGAGGGATTTGCACCATAATACCGGCACCGTCGCCGGTTTTAGAGTCAGCACCTTCGGCACCGCGATGTACCATGTTTTCGAGCACTTGCAGACCCTTTTCAACCAACTGGTGTGACTTTATGCCATTGATATTGGCGAGAAGCCCCACACCACAAGCATCTTTTTCGTTATTAGGATTATAAAGTCCCTGTTGTCGTGGTAACATAAGTTTCTTTCTTTTTATAGTAAGCTAAAACGAGTGTGTGGTTGTCGCAGATGAAAAAGAACAGATAAACAAAATGAAATTACAATAATCTGCAACCACCACAACACACGTCGGTAAAAAAGTATTCTCTCATTTCACTTCGGCTGAAAGAGCCGGCTCATCGAGGTTTAAACAGAGTAGAAGTGTGAAGCGTAATACCGCTCGCTAAAGCCGGACCTTTCAGGAAGAAGTGCATTTAGTCTATATTTCAAAAGCTGTGATTATCTTATGAAAAGAAGTTCGCGATACTTAGGCAGTGGCCACATCTCGTCATCGACCATAAGCTCGAGCTTGTCGATGTGGTAGCGAATAACGTCCATCTTAGGATAAACGGTGTCGTGATAAGCGATAGCCTTTTCGCGCTCAGATTCAATCTTGTTGGCAATCTTGCGGGCAGCAATCATATCGTGAACAGTCTGCTTGATAATCGACATGTGCTCAGCCATTTTCTCGATCATGCAGAGGTCTTGCTCGGCAATCTTCGCGCCACGTTCGGCGGGAAAGAGGTTCTTGATTTTGTAAACGTTGTCGAGCAGGAACGACTGGTATCGAGTGGCAACGGGCAATACGTGGTTAGTGGCGAGGTCGCCAAGTACACGCGACTCAATCTGAATCTTCTTGGTGTAGATTTCCCACTTAACTTCGTTGCGGGCTTTCAGCTCGACATCGGAGAATACGCCGGTGCGAGAGAACATTTCCACGCTTTCGGGCTTGAGATAAGAGTCGAAGATGAGCGGAGTGGATGTCTCGCAATCAAGACCACGCTTTGCAGCTTCTTCTTTCCACTCGTCGCTGTAGCCATTACCATCGAAGTGAATAGGCTTGGAAAGAGTGATGAGGGCTTTCACCTCGGTGAGAATAGCGTGCTCAAGAGCTTCTCCTGCAGCTATGCGCTTGTCAACGGCAGCCTTGAACTCGCAGAGCTGGTCGGCAACGGCAGCGTTGAGGGCAATCATTGCTGAGGCACAGTTGGCTGAAGAACCGACGGCGCGGAACTCGAAGCGGTTACCGGTGAAAGCGAACGGCGAAGTACGGTTTCGGTCGGTGTTGTCGAGAAGAATTTCTGGAATCTGCGACAGACCAAGCTGTATCTGCTCCTTACCGGCAAAGTTAATCAGCTCATCTTTAGTGCTCTTTTCGAGCTTGTCGAGAATCTCAGAGAGCTGTGTGCCGAGGAACATAGAAATGATTGCTGGAGGTGCCTCGTTGGCTCCAAGAC
>CALZFJ010000333.1 GCA_945645715.1 uncultured Prevotellaceae bacterium
GTGAGCGAACTTCCGCTGAGCGGAGAAGCCGAGAAAGTGTTGTAGCTTGTCTTCACGAGGACAGCCTCGCCACGAGCCACCTTGGTGTTGCCCTCGCGCGAAGTGAGAACCAGCGTGCTACCGCTCACGGTTACATCATATACGGTCAGCGAAGCGTCGGCAGCAGCATGCAGCTCCACATCGGCAACATTGTTGCTGAAAGTGGCATAAAAGTCAGCCGGATTCACATCGTCCTGCACCGCCTCGCAAGTCACATCATAGTTATTCACCGTCAGAGTGGCAGTAGTCGGCTCCGGCTTAACCTCATTATGGCCAGTAACGTCAGATATGACAATGTTCTTCAGTGTCACTGTGTATTCGCCTGGTGCTATATTTCCCTTGGTCTTAAATGTTATTGTACACACTTCACCGTCATTGCCATCAAATGTCGCTAAACTTGTAGAAGCTGCGAGTACACGAACGCTACCATCGCTCTGGATAGCAGAATCAAACGTATTTGTTTTTCTGTTTGTCGTGCGTTCTGTGCTGAGGTCAATCAAGTAAAATCCTTTTTCATCAGTTGGAATGTAGAAACCCTCTGGTATCACGATATCGAATTGGAATCCTGGTACAGGGAAATTGTTCTTCATGCAAATCGACATCACAGCAGTGCCATCGGCATCTACTGTAGCGTCAATGCCATAGATTGTGTTCTCAATATCCGAAATATCGGAAGTCTTTATGCTGGCAGCATTTACTGCTATAGCACAAAACAAGCTAAAAATTAAAAATAAATTTTTCATATTAATACTAATTTTTAATATTTGATTACTAATACATTATATCGTCGAAGCAGCTTGACTTGACAGCATCCGGAGCCGGTTTTGCTGGAGCATTCGATGTGCTTTCTCCAGATAAGATAATCTGCACAAGCCCTGACAAGTCAGACACTGATATCTCGCCATCTTGGTTTGTGTCGGCGGCATTTGGAATGAAGTTGGTTTGCTCCCTACCGAGAATATAGTTGGCAATCGCAGTGAAATCAGCGATATTCACCTCGCCATTACCATTGGCATCACCAAGAGTAAAACTTGATACTGAAAGTGTAGTCTTTACATAATCCACTTTATAGGAATTACCCACAGCATCTGAGATTACCACTTTTCGTAGAATAAGAGGATAATCGCCATCGGCAATATCACTGCTAATATTAAGTTTAATGGTTGCAATCTCACCTGAATTTCCGTTGAAGGGAAGCACCTTTGTGGAACTTGCAAGAATCCTTATTGCTCCATCGGACTGGGTGGCAAAGTCGAACACATTGGTACGGTTGGCTGTTGTGCGCTCGGTGCTTAGTTTGATTTCTTCGAAGCCGTCGCCATCAACAGAAATTTCAGTACCCTCAGGGGCATAGAAATCGCACTGGAAACCCACCACCTCAATGCTGTTGTTCATCTTCAGCGACAGCGTGACAGTAGAGCCGGCCGATGTTTCGGCTTTATCCACATAGATGATATTCTCATAGCTGAGAATGTCGGTATCTTCACCGGCAGTCACCTTCTTGCTCTCAAACAAAGCTATTGCATCGTTGATGTCGTTGTTACATTCTGTTATTTCCTCAGTGGACATGGTGTTGCTGATGCGAGATTTCACATCTACAATCACTGCAAGCAGTTCGGCACGAGCACCGGGAGCATACTGGCCGATGTTCTCACCCTCAGTGCTGTTGTTATACAAATTCTCGGCATAAGTAACACGCTCATTCAGGGCATTGATAGCCTCATCTTGGTTAGCTACCACTTCAACGGCGCAAGAGGCTGCAATGCCGCTGCCGTCGGTCGCCGTAGCGGTGATTGTGGCTTTGCCTATGGCAACAGCCTTCACCAAGCCATCGGCAGTGACAGTTGCCACCTTGGAGTCGCTTGAGGTCCAGTTGAGTTTCTTGTTGGTAGCTGAGAGAGGCTGCACGGTTGCTGTGAGCTGCTTCTCATGACTTACAGGCAGTATCAGTGAAGTGCTGCTCAGTGTGATTTCAACTACCGGGTTCACATTCACTTCCCAAAGCAGATAAGGATACATCTTTCCTTCGTCGATACACCATGTGCGTTCCATATCCCAACCGAGGTTAGAATAGGTGGCAGTTTTCATCAAGTCGGCATCGGCAGCAGCAACGCCCTCCAAGTTATCATCGGTCTTTTTCTGCGAAACGCCATTGAGCGAAACTTGCATTGTGCTAAGTGCAAGGTTGCTGCCAAGTTCAGGCTCAGAACAGCCATTCTTGAAGCCTCCAATCACTCTACAGCCCCACGATGACTGTGCAGAGAGGTCGAGTTTGTTGTTGGCAGCCACTGATTTTGTCAAGGCTGCAGCAGTACCGTCGAGATAACCTACAACGCCTGCGCCATACATCACGCCACTTATATCGCCCTTTGCAAAACATTTGTCGATGGCACCTAAAGAGTAGCCCACGAGACCGGCGGTGAATTGTGTTCCTGTGGCTTTCGCATAGCTGTAGCAGTTGCTCAAAGTGCCGGTTAAGTTGCCGACAAGTCCACCGGTATAAGAGTCGGCACCCGATGCAGTCACGTTGCCAAGCGAGAAGCAAGCATCAATGGCGTCGCCACTCTCTCCTGCAAATCCGCCAACCATAGAATTGGCTCCTGCAGAGGTGACAGTGCTATTTGCACGGCTCTTGCTTATTGTGCCGCCTTCCGACTTGCCATAAACGCCACCCACGTAGCTCGTGCTGCCTTGTGCAGTTATTGTTCCGTCAGCGAGGCACGATGCCATTGTCACGTCATTACCCTGTCCGGCAATTCCACCGATATAGGCATTTTCGGCAGTTGTTGTTGCATTTCCATCAAAGCTGTTGCTTGTGAGAGTAGCTTTCTCGGCAT
>CALZFJ010000334.1 GCA_945645715.1 uncultured Prevotellaceae bacterium
TTATGGAGTTGTTATTTAGCCTCAAACACCCAGCACCAGATGTTGCCATCATTGAAGGTGAAAATCAATTTATCCTTTGAGGCGTGGAAGAGCATCAAGTTGGAGAAACTCTTTGCCGGACCCCACCATGGATTAGCAAATGGTATGAATGTACCCACAGTCATGAACTTGGCGACGCAGCACGAAGGCGAAACCGATTCGCCATCGGCAACTCTGACAAACGAGAATGTTCCTGCAGTCTCCTTGCCACCCATGTCGCGGAGGGTCATTGAGGTGCCCTTCAATCCGAATGTGATGGTAGAGCCAATGTATTCGTTGTTAATCTCAAGAGCCTCAGCCCAGCCTTTCACATCTTCTTCGGCATACATAGAGAAGTCGTCTTCGCTTGTCGGGTCACCCCATGTTACGCCATATTTTGTGAAAGTCCAAGTCTTTGTGCTGTTGGCAGTGAGAATCTCATAAAGTTCACAGCCGAAGACTATTCCCCAACGGCTATAATCGCCATTTCACTTAAATTTTTAGTTTGTTTACAATAGTTTTCATGTAACTTTGGGTAATTTATAAAGATTTTGTTAATTCGGCGACAAAGTTAATAAATCTTTTTAATTTTACACAATATTTTCTTAAAAATTCTCCAAAGAAATACCAAAATTGCATACTTCACCCATGATATATCGTAAAAAACTCAAATTTTGCCATAAATTTGCCGAAAAAGCTTGCGCAAACACGCAAAAATTCACCTCCGATGTACAGAAATGCGCCAAAGGTGAATTTTTGTGTGGCAGGGGCTTTCGGTGGGGCTTATTGCTCCACGAAAGCGCCTGTCATATCCACTGCCTTGGCGTGGAAGGGGTCGAGAATACGGTCGAGGAGCACTGCCCACTCTCCGCGCTTGATTTCGCGCTTGGGCTGCCATTCTCCCATTCCATAGTCTTTCCATGCCTTCTCGGCTTCGGCTGTAATTGCGGAAGCTTCTTTCCCTGAGACTTTGGCTATGATATCCACAGCAGCTTCCACAGTCACGGGAGTGTTGCCTGCAGCTTCGTTTTTCCACAGGGGATATAGCTCGCTAAGTCCATCAAGCTCCGATGCAAGGAGCAGCGTGTCGGCACGGAGCCATGTCTGGTTGCTCCACCCCACATTCTTGCCTGTGCCCTTCAGGATTCCGGTAGAACCGATGCGCTGGTAAGCCTTGAAGCGTGCATTGTCCGCGGTCACGTCGAGATAGGGTTGCAAATAGCCTCCTGCGGCAAGAATAGCGTCCTGAACGTCGCGCACAGGCACATTGCGTACTTCGCAATTCTGCTTCACTGCAAGCGAAGCAAGTGCTCCGGCAGCCTGACCTATCTGCATCACCACCGGCTGGAGGCGTGTAGAACCATTGGCGATGTTCGACACTGAAATCGACTTCTCTGCCACAATCAGTCCATCTACGTCGCGCGGAACAAGCACACCGAGCGGCACGCCAAACGATGGCACGGGGTGGAAATAGAGGTTGGGAAGCTCCTCCACGCCCTTGTACCGGGTGTGATGGTGATCAACAGGATAGTCGCCCACTGCGATTGAGGTGCGGTAGAGCTTCTGCGGCTGGTCGTAGGGGTGTGTCATGTGGTTGAGGTCGTAGCGCACAACGCCATGTATGCGGCGCGACTCACGATGATAGGGTATAAACGGCAGCTTGTCTGCTGTGGGGAACTCATCATCGGCAATACCGAGTGTGTTGAGTCCAAGCTGGTGCTGCATGAAGTAGATGAAGCACATAGTGTAGTGCTTTGCCTTGTCGAGAGCCGCTGCACGCTCCTCGGGAGTCATTTCTATGAGGTTCACATAGTAGTCGTTGCCCTCGATGGGCCAGTTGATCATATATTTGTCGTTTGGCAACTTGCCGTAGGTAATCATCATGTCGCGACTCCACACGCGGTCGGGTTCTTTAGGGTTGATGCAGAGCTTGTTGGCACAGCAGCAGGCAAATTCGGTGCTGTCGTAACCCTCGGGGCGCGGAATTGTCACGTCGCGGTGATAGTCCTTGAGAATTGCCACGTAGGTGATGTCCTGAACAATGTTATTAGCATTCTCAGGCGCAACGTCCTCGTGTGTCACTTCGCGGCTTTCCATACCCACGTCATATTTCACTCCGCACAGTTTTGCCACGTCGCCAAGTTCGGTAGCATCAATCACCACGCGGGCTTTCACCACGCGGTCGGGCTTTCCTTCGGTCGCAACAGTTGCGTACCACACACCGCCGTCGCGGTTGAGGCTCTTTAGTCGTGTCTCACGCCAAACAGTGAGGCGGTTTTCGGCATCGGTCATCACACCGAGAATTTCATTACCCACCGACGGCTCAAATAGCACGTTGCTCACCCATCCTGTCTTGAGCGAATCCAAGGCGCCATAGTGCCGGGCAAGACGCTCCTTAAATTCGCCCCACAACCCTGCCGGCAAATTATAGTTGCCGTCAACGGCGCTCACGCCTGCCGAAGTAAGCATGCCGCCAAGCCATGGAGTTTCCTCTACGATAAGTGTTTGCGATCCCATGCGCGATGCCTGAATACCGGCTGTAACGCCGCTGGCGCCACCGCCTATCACAAGCACATCAACTTCTGAGTCGATGCTCCGCGAACAAGAAAGCGATGAAAACAACAATACTACACTTAGGATAAGAGTTATAAATCCTTTCATGATTTTAAGTGTTTGTTTATGGCTATTTATATAAAGAAATGTTAGTTAGCGGTTTTTTGGTGTATTCACCGCCGCAAAGTTACAAATATTTTATTATCTAACAAATAATTTATAAAGAATTTTATTAATTGTCGTCTATTTTACCTCTCTAATGTCCTAATTAGCCGATTTTTTCG
>CALZFJ010000335.1 GCA_945645715.1 uncultured Prevotellaceae bacterium
ACTCTCCTATGGCTGACTCATCTCTCAATCAGGAGTCTCTTTCTAAGGAAGTTGACCGCGCACTCAATCAGCTCCATGAGCGTGAGCGCGACATCCTCAAGATGTTCTTTGGTATCGGCTGCCAGGAGATGACACTCGAAGAGATAGGCGCAAAGTTCGACCTCACTCGTGAGCGCGTGCGCCAAATCAAGGAAAAGGCTATCCGTCGCCTCAAGGGACAGAAAAGCCGCCTCTTGAAGTCATATCTCGGCGATTGATCAAAAAACATTACATCATTTATTCAGAATTTACATTACGGTCACCCTCCCAAGGGCGGCCGTTTTTTGTGGCACAAAATTATGAAGTTACACCTTTTTGTTGTACTTTAGCAGAAAATTTCAAAATAGGAAACGACACAATGAAGCACATAATCACAATCGTCATAGCTCTCGCAGCGATTCTCACCTGCCATGCCGCAAAGCCGACGGCAGTTTCCACGCAGTCTTCTTTTATGAAGCACTTCGCTTGGGGAATCGACGTTGGCTCCTCAATCGACCTATCGGGCAACGACCTCTCCTCTATCGACATTTCAGCATATTTCGGCTACAAAAATGCGATACTTCGCACCCTTGGCATCGGCGTAGATCTGCGCAACTCACTCGGCAACAGCCACACCATGATTCCAGTTTATGCCATGCTCCGAACCAACTTCTCATCATCGGTAACACTCTGTTTTGCCGACATTCGCTCCGGCTACTCCTTTAACACTCTAAACACTACCGACAAGGCAAACGGTCTGTTTCTCTCAGCCGGTATTGGCTTCAATCTCTACACCTCAGCCTCAGTGAAATCGCACATCATTCTCTCCTACTCCTTCAATGAGCTTAAGCCCGACGACTCACTCGGCTTCCCGCGCTTCACTCACAGCCTCAGCGCCATGTCGGTTAAAATCGGTGTAAATTTCTAACTCCATTCATTATGAAAAAATGCAAGTATTTACCCAACCACGATGAAGCCGAAACTATTTTGTTTGTTATGTGGCTGGTTTTGATGATTGTTTACAACAAAATGCCTGAACAAATGCCACTGAATTGGATGTCAATTTGTGCTGTTTCAGCCATTTATTTGGCAATTCCGGTAATGATAGAATTTATTGCACTCGTTCGCCGGGGTTTCTCATGGCGAATTATATGGCTTGCATGGTTACTCTTGGCAGTCATCGCATTTTTCACAGTGTTCTGCATTCGCACATTCAATCTCATCATTTCAATCTTATAGTTGTGACTCCGATGAGAAGTATTATTACCTGAATCGGTAGGATATGACAATTAGGTTACTTCTAAAAATGATAAAAAATGCAATAAACGCCTTAGAAAACGCAAAAACAATAAGCAAACACAGCACCATGAACAACAATTTATCACTTACAAAGCATTTTTTATTTCATTTCGTTGCTAATCTCGAATAATTGCACTATCTTTGCACATACATTATTTAAGCCTTTCTTCACGATGCATGAGAAAGGCTAATTTTTTAGCAACAATGCCATAAACAAGGGGACCGACCGTTGTAATCTACAACAACCGGGGACAATCAGCCCAAAGATACCCTGCATAGGCAATGTAAGAACATAAGTAACTCGAAAATAAAGACAAGGAGAACATATTATGAGTGATAACAACAGATTGTATATCTTCGACACCACGCTCCGCGACGGTGAGCAGGTGCCCGGTTGCCAGCTCAACACCGTTGAGAAAATCCAAGTGGCACGAGCACTTGAGGCTCTGGGTGTTGATGTCATTGAAGCCGGATTCCCCATCTCAAGTCCGGGCGATTTCAATTCGGTAGTAGAAATCTCTAAGGCTGTGACTTGGCCCACCATCTGCGCCCTCACTCGCGCAGTGGAGAAAGACATAGAAGTGGCTGCAGATGCACTGAAATTTGCAAAACGCGGACGAATCCATACCGGAATTGGCACAAGTGACTACCACATTAAGTATAAGTTCAATAGCAACCGCGAAGAAATCCTCGAGCGTGCCGTAGCTGCCGTAGCATATGCCAAGCGCTTCGTTGAAGATGTGCAATTTTATGCCGAAGATGCGGGACGCACCGAAAACGAATATCTCGCACGCGTAGTCGAGGCGGTAATCAAGGCTGGTGCCACTGTGATCAACATTCCCGACACCACCGGATATTGCCTCCCGGCTGAGTTTGGTGCTAAGATAAAGTATCTCATCGACCACGTTGATGGCATCGACCGAGTAACAATCGCCACTCACTGCCACAACGACCTCGGAATGGCTACTGCCAACACCGTGCAAGGCATTCTCAATGGTGCACGTCAAGCCGAAGTCACAATCAACGGTATCGGCGAGCGTGCCGGAAACACCTCGCTCGAAGAAGTGGCTATGATTTTCAAGAGCCACAAGGACCTTGGCATCGTCACCAACATCAACACTCCAAAAATCTACAACACCAGCCGACTCGTGTCGAGCCTCATGAATATGCCTGTGCAGCCCAACAAGGCTATTGTGGGACGTAATGCATTCGCGCACTCTTCGGGTATCCACCAGGACGGTGTGCTGAAGAACCGCGAAAGCTACGAAATCATCGACCCGAAGGACATCGGTCTCGACGAGAACTCTATTGTGCTCACTGCCCGAAGCGGTCGCGCTGCTCTCAAGCACCGCCTACACGTACTCGGCATTGAGCTTGACAAGGAGGCTCTCGACAAAGCTTACGAAGGCTTCCTCCGCCTTGCCGACCGCAAGAAGGACATCAACGACGATGATATAATGATGCTCGTGGGCAAGCACATCAACAAGGATGCCCGCATAAAGCTCG
>CALZFJ010000336.1 GCA_945645715.1 uncultured Prevotellaceae bacterium
GCAAGACCGATGGAACCAACGGCATACTCGGCTTCGGACGTCCGTTCACCGGACGACCCACCAAGCTGAAAGGCCACTTCAAGTATAATTGCGTGAATATCAGTCACTCGAGCGACGACAACTATAAGCATCTCATCGGACAGCCCGACACAATGTCGGTGTATGTGGCTTTGACTAACTGGAGCGAGCCATACGAGATACGCACACGTCCCACCAACCGCCAGCTATTCGACAAGAATGACCCATCGGTGATAGCCTACGGCGAGCTGACGCGCGGCGAGAGTGTGACATCATGGACCGATTTCACCATCAATCTGGAGTATCGCCGCACTAATGAGGTGCCTACGCATGCCCTGATAGTGGTGTCGGCGAGCAAGTATGGCGATTTCTTCACCGGCGGCAGTGGTAGCACGCTGTGGGTTGATGACTTCAGCTTTGAGTGGGATTATTAGGTGATTTAGGTAAGGGGTAAGAGGTAAGAGAGCCTTGAGGTTGTTTTTTAAAGGTAAGAGGTAAGGGGTAAGAGGTAAGAGAGCCTTGAGGTTGAAGGGTGAAATTTGAGGATATAAAAAAGCCGGTGCTTCGCAGCAGCGGCTTTTTTCTTAAATCTACAATCTATAAAAACATATATATTTCAGAATTAGAACATAAGTAATCAATTTAGGGTTGATGCTATGAATTATCTGTTTGCATAGTCAAAAATAGAAATTGCACTTGAAAAAAACAAATATTTGAGAGATTTTTTTCGCGAAAATTTACACTTTTTAATTGCAGAATGTCAAATGCTTATAAATCAAAAGATTACGAGATGAAATAATTGTGCTTTATAACATAATTCTAAGGCATAAAAGACGATTTTATTACTTTTTGTGGTAAAAAAGTCGCAAATTGCTATTTCCTTTGCAGAGCCGATTCCGGGAGTCTGAAATCGAGCATAACAGGGCATTTTTCTTGCATAAACACTGATTCTTGCTCTGTGAGAACTATCAATAATCATAATGAAAACTAATACTGAAATCGACATGAAAAGCTCTTATCAAAGAAAACACTCGGGCATTAAGAGTATGACGCTCTATGCCTCTGCTCGAAGCAATCATGAATACGGAGAAGATGCACCGGCAGGCACCTGTGAGGTGATGGAGAATTTGCGGAACGAGGGTAACTCGGTGCGCCCCGTGGGGCGACTTACTCCTATTGCCACGCTTGCGCAAGGTGAACAGATTCTAATATCGCACCGCACAGCCACAGGCGTGAATGTGATAAGCTATATAGGCAACTGCCTACACTGGCATTCCTTCCTCGGCGATGACGGCAAGGTGGTGGTGAAGGATTCGCTCATTGGCTACACAGATGGCACCGTGCTATGCGCCACTGCTCTTGGCGATATGGTGAGGGTGGGGTGCTCGGGTGGCGATGCGCTGTTGCACTATTCGGGCGGCAGCTATCACCTTCTGCATCTGCAAGATGCCATGCCCGATTTGCGCCTTGTTACCCGTGACACGGCAGTGATGGGAGTGCAGGTGAAGGCTGTGGATTTCATGGCTGGCTATTCGCGCTGGGCATCGCCGCTTGCCGACGAAGACGAGGAGCGGATAAGCGCAGCCATGCTAAAGGCTGTCACGACGATAGAGCGAGATGCTCAGGAGGCTGGCAGAAGCGTGTTCCCATTTGTGGCACGCTATGGCGTGCGTCTCACCGATGGCAGTTATCTTGGGGTGAGTGCGCCTGTGGTGGTGGGTAGCGGCATACCTTTCGCTGCCGAATATCGCCCCGCGGTGAGCAACGATGGCGACTACTTCACCGGCACTGAAGCCTTTCCCATCACTGCCACCACTTTTGCGCTTGGCGTGGAAGCCGTGCGCTGTTTTCCCGAGGAGTGGAACAGTATGATTGCAGGCATCGACATTCTTGTAGCCGATAGCGTTGAGACCTTGCAGCGCGCCCGCACTGTAGATTACCGCTGTGAAACGTCGAGCGCCGACCGCAGCGCACTTCTGATGACGCGATTCCATAATCTCAGTGCCGAGGAGGTGGTGAAGCAGCTTCTTTCGGTAGCGAAATGGAAGGTGCGTTACACCATCACCGATTTCACGCAGCTTCGCGAAGGCAATGTGGTGTTGCGCCGAGCCGAGAGCGAAGTGGCGCAGGCGGTGGTGCGTGAGTGTGAGTCGGCGATGCCGTTGCGGCACTGTTCGGTGGCACTGATGCAGCACAACAGGCGCATATTCAGTGCGTGCGACAGTGCGCAGATGGTGTCGCCATGGGGCGCAACGCAGCTTCTAAGCATCGATGCAAGTGTGAACACCACCTACGAGGCTGCAATTGTGGCGCACATCGGGGCGGATGGCGGCGAGGTGGTGACTCTGTGGCGAGGTAGCGGCAAGGGCAAGCCTGTGGGAGTGAATGCGTTGGTGGCTTATCCCGATGTCCGTGCCACCGAAGTAGAGATTCAGGTGCTCGAAGGAGGTGTGATGAAGCATTGCCAAGTGCAGCTTGTGGGTGGCGACACAATAGCCTACAGCGTGAGCGAGAGTCTTGCTGAGCGGCAGTTGGTAGCTACAGCATCTGCATCGCTCGTGCTTCCGCAAGCTGTGAATATCACAAAGGGACTTGCCGGATATGTGCTTGAGAGCCGCGAGATGAATCCTGTTGTGTGGCGGGCAAGTCACAGAGTTTGCGACAGCCGCATCACTGCCCTTGCGCCCGATATGCACCGCTCCAACAATGCCATAGGCACGCCGGTGTATGCCTTTGCAGCCGGAGGGGTGTATGCCTTGCCCTATCGCGTGGTGGCGGCGAGTTATTCGCCCGGAG
>CALZFJ010000337.1 GCA_945645715.1 uncultured Prevotellaceae bacterium
CTGTGAGTTTCATTCGCTGTGGCATCTCGGTGGCAATGCAGTGGTTGCAGCCTGAGATTTCAGCGATGTGTGTCGCATAGAGTGCAGGAGCCGCCGATGCGAGAATTACTTTAACTCCGCGGCGGTGAGCATCGTCGATAATTTGTGCCACTTTCGGGTTGGTATAAGTTGCGATTGTTGCAGCAAAGTCATGCAGCTGAGCCTCTGAGAGAGTGTGCGCAGCGATGTTCATCACTGTGTGCTTCATGGCAGAGTGAGGGAAATATCTCAAAAGTCGCAACGTAGCGGCAATGCCGATGCGAAGCAAATCAATGAAGTGTAGCCGTTTAGCTACTTTCTTGGCTGTGAACTTCATGAAATGGTGGAAAGTGTTCACAGTGACAAGCGTTTCATCGAGGTCGATGACGATAGCCGGAGTCATATTTTCGCGTCGATTGCCCATGGAAAGCGGATTAAAGTTCGGTTGTTGAAAAGATAATAATTGCTTGTGACACACGGAGCTGGTGTGGTGATGGTGAGTACGGCAGAGCGAATATCGGCATCGGGAAAACGCTCTCGCAAGGTATTGAGCACTAATTGCATAGTTGCACCGGTGTCGATTGCGTCATCAACTACAAGAATTTTTCGGGCGTTGATGTCGTCAGAAATGTTGATTTCGGCATTGCGGTGACCCTTCGTCCGTAGCTGTGCAACGCGCGATTCAGCCATGCGTAATGCGTCGAGTAGCCAAACCGGGAGTTTGCTGACTATGGATTTCATTAGAGAGTTGTTTTTCTGCCTATGGGTTGGGCGGCTTACGCTTACCTCAATGCGTTCAGCATCGGGGAAAGCTTTCCACATCTCATTAGCCACGTATGCTCCACCATTGCGAATACCAATGATGCAGTCGGGCTGGAACCCATCATCAGAAATTCGCTCAGCCAATTTCCGGCAATGTGCTTGAAAATCAATGCTATTTAGGGTAAGAACTCTCATCGGTGCACGCAATTTTAGGATAAATATTTGCCAAGCGTTAGGGCAATAAAGTGCAGGAAGCGGCGGCCGGGAAGTGACGCGAGGATTCCGAGCTTGTTTTTTAGTCGCACGTTGCGATTGAAAAGGCTGCTCATTCGCAGTGATTTTATGTTACGCCAGCAGCGGTCGGTGTGCTCGCTGCGGGCATAGCCATTGCGGGTGAGTAGCACAAACATATTGAAGCTGGCGCTGAGTTTGCGGTCGCGAGCGGCAGGTAATAGGCTGTGCCATTGGGCAATGGCGGCTTCTTCGATGCGGTCGGTCACATCGAGCACATCGAGGCGCTTGAGCGAAAAGTTGCCTGTGATGCTTGATGGTCGAAGTCGGTAATTATAGAGAGAACAGTCGGTCCACACAACTCTATCTACTTCGGGAAGCAGCCTGATTACAAAGTCGATATCTTCATAATATATACCTTCAGTAAAACGATGCTTCTGGAATAAACTGCTGTGATACAGCTTGTTCCATGCGCTTGAATCCATGTCTTTTTGAAAAAGCATACGCGATGCAGCATCGATTCCTGTCAGTGTAATTACACGCCCTCGGCACTTGCAGCGGTTGTTGAATGTAGCCATAGCGATGGCTGCATTGTGCTCACAAGCAAGCGACTGGAGTGTGGAGATAGCATCGGGGGTGATGGTGTCGTCGCTATCGACGAAGATGATGTATTCGCCGGTTGCGATGTCGATTCCATGATTTCGGGCATCGGAGAGACCTCCGTTCTGCTTGTGGAGCACTCGGATTCGTGAGTCGATGGAGGAGAGTTTGTCGCAGATTTTTGGGCTGCTGTCGGTGCTGCCGTCATCTACGAGGATAATCTCAAGATTTGTGTAGCTTTGAGCAATTATGCTATTTACGCACGCTTCGAGGTAACATTCTACATTATAGACTGGCACGACGACTGATATGAGTGGTAATTGGCTCATTTCCTGATATATTGCATCAATTTTCCGTTGGTGTATTTATTTTCGTGGCGGAACCAGTCGCGGAGGATGCCCGACTCGGTGAATCCGCAGGCTTGGAGCATACGGATAGAGGCTGTGTTGTCGTCGGCAACTTCGGCGACCACCTGGTGCATTCCGAGAAAAGAGCAGGCATAGTCGATGGCGAGGTTCATTGCGCGAATGCCGTAACCTTTGCCGCGGTGGGCGGCGTCGATATATAGACCTACTGAGGCGCGGTTGTGGTGACGGTTGAAGTCGTAGATGTCGATGCTTCCTACGAGCTTATTGGTGCTGCGCTCGACCACCATCAGACGGATTGCTCCTGTGGCATAGATGTCGTTATTGTAATTGACGGCGTAGTCCCATAGCTGCTTGCGGCTGAATGGGGCAGAGGTGTTGCACGAGTCCCATTGCGAGGAGTCGTTTTCCCATGCCATGACGGTATCGACGTCGGTGACTTCGATGGCGCGGAGTGTGAGTATGTCGTCTTGTAGCGGTTTCATCTTACTGAGATTGATGGTTTTCTTCGGCTTCTTGCGCCGGAGAGTTTGCCTGATTCTGCTCTGCTGCTGCGGCGAGTGCTTGCCACAGGTTGTCGCTTGGTACGGGGGCAGTCACGTCGATTGCCTTGCCCGATACGGGGTGGATAAACTCGATGCGGTGCGACTGGAGTGATATTCCGCCGTCGGGGTTGCTACGCTCGGCGCCATATTTTAGGTCGCCCTTGATGGGGCAGCCGATAGCTGCGAGTTGCACGCGAATCTGGTGCTTGCGGCCTGTGAGCAGGTTGATTTCGAGGAGGCAGTAGCGGTCGCTCTTTGCGATGAGGCGGTAGTGGAGC
>CALZFJ010000338.1 GCA_945645715.1 uncultured Prevotellaceae bacterium
TTGTTCTGATAATATTGCACTTCTCCCTCAAGCGCAAAGAAGCGATTCAGGAGAAGCGCAACAATACTGAGCAATACGGCACCTATGCCGATGATGAGCAAAATCAGGAAAACAAGGCTTGACCGCTTTCCTCATTGAAATCTACCTGAAGTCCTTCAAGTCCTGTTGAAGCCGTTTCTTGGCAATAAAGATGCGGCTCTTCACTGTGCCAATAGGCAAATCCTGCTTATCGGCAATCTCTTGATAGGCATACCCCTTGAGATAGAGTGTGAAAGTTGAGCGAATCGACTCAGGAAGCCGGTTCACAAGGTGCAGAATCTCCTTTTTCGCCATCACGCTCTCGGGAGTTTCCACTGCCTGCTTGCTTTTCACTGCGTCCATCAGTGCTTCGTTGTCGGTAGCCGAGTTCACCACCACTTTTTTCGATTCCTTGCGGTAGTGATTGATGAAAAGGTTTTTCATAATGGTCATAGCCCACCCCTTGAAGTTGTTCTGCTCCACAAATTTGCTTTTGTTCGACAGCATTTTCAAAGTGGTGTCCTGCAATAGGTCGTGAGCCTCGTCGTGATCCGAGGTCAATCGGTAGGCAAAACTAAGCAATCTTGGCCTGATGCCTAATAAGTCGGTAATGAATGCATTTGTAGTCATGTCTTTTTCATATTAAATAAAGATCGCCACAAATATACAAATATTTATTCTTACAAAAATCTTTTAAATTAATTTTTTTAGCGCTTTTGCTATTTTTTATATTTTATTGTATTTCACTACGTTAAAAAGCCTTTAGCTTGTTACAAAAAAGTTACAAATGCTTTTTCTGTTTCTTTTCTCAATATTATTTACTAACTTAGTAGAAAATTTTTACAACACCAAAATAAACAACTTTAGAATTATGGCAAACAAACGTGACCTGAAAGCAAGAATCAGATATGCCTGTGGCGAAATTGCAGGCGAGTGTATCCTCACAAAGGACTATGTTCCGGGCATCGACGAGGAAAAAGTGGACGACATCGTCTGTGCTGTGGCTTTGCTGCAAGTGCGCACCGTCGATCGTGTGTCGGTGTGCTTTGACCGCACCGTGAAGGCTTTCCCCGACAAGAAGGCTTATCGCCGCGCACGCAAGGACTACTTCAAGCGCTGCTACGCCGAGCTGAAGAAGGAATTCCAGGCATCGCTCGTGGAAGTGGTGAAGGATATGAATGCTCTCCTTCCGCAAGAGGTGCGCGATGCCAATAAGGCTAACACCGCCAAATAAAGCAGCCTAACTACAATTCGCTCCCGCTATCACACCCTGCAGGGCTTTCCTTGCAGGGTGAATGGGTGCGTATGACAGCTTCAATTCACAGTAACCCTTCAATCTCCCTTCATTTTGGCTAAGTTCGCTCAATTTTTGCTTCGACTGATTGGCTGGAAAATAGTGTGCAATGTGCCCTACTATCCTAAGTCGGTGATTTGCGTCGCTCCGCACACGAGCAACTGGGACTTTATTCTCGGCAAAATAGGCTATGCCTCCACCGGACGTAAGACTCACTTCCTGATGAAAGAAACATGGTTTTTCTTTCCTTTAGGCTGCTTCTTCAGGGCTATTGGCGGCATTGCCGTGCCACGCCGCCGGGGTTCCGACCTCACTCAGCTCATCATTGAGAAATTCAATCAAGCCGAGCGCATGAACCTTGCCGTTACGCCCGAAGGTACACGCAGTTTCAACCGCAAGTGGCGACGCGGCTTCCTTCACATCGCCAAGGGTGCCGACATTCCCATAATCCTTGCCTACATCGACTTCGCAAAAAAGGAAATGGCTCTTGCCGAGACATTCTATCCCACCGGCGACCTTGATGCCGACATGGCTTATATCAAAAGTTTCTACAACGGACGCACCGGGCGTTATCCCGAAAAATTCTGCAACGAAATTTATCATGAACCGCAATCTTAACATTCTCACCGTAGAACTCGACATCGTGCGTGGCGACAAGGCTGCCAATCTTGCTGCCGTTGACGAGGCTTTGCGCATCATGCCGCCCTCAACCGATGTGGTGGTGCTTCCCGAAATGTTCTCTACCGGATTCATTGTCGATGCCGATGATGCCAATGGGCTTGCCGAGTGGAACTCGGGCGACACCATGCGCCGGCTTCACCGTCTGTCGGCAGAGAACCATGTGGCTATTGCAGGCAGCTTCCTTGCACGGACTGCCTCTCACATCTACAACCGGGCTTTCTTCATCGAGCCCGACGGCAGTGAAACGTTCTACGACAAGCGTCACCTCTTCAGAATGGGTGGCGAAACCAAAGTGTATTCACAAGGCTCGGCAACTGCCCCGATTATCCGCTACCGTGGCTGGAACATCAAGCTTATTGTGTGCTACGACCTCCGCTTCCCGGCTTGGTGCCGAAGCACTCATGATGAGCCTTTCGACCTGCTTATCGTGGTGGCTAACTGGCCTAAAGCCCGCCACAGCGCATGGCACACCCTGCTCGCCGCCAGAGCCATTGAAAATGAATGTTATGTGTGTGGTGTAAACCGTAGGGGCACCGACGTTGCCGACGGCATTGACTATGCTACCGACAGCACTTCGATTCTCAATTTCAAAGGGAAACCGGTGGAAACCTCGCAGCACCATTGCCTGCGCTATGCTTCGCTCTCAATCGACGCCCTCGCCTCGTTCCGCGAGAAATTCCCGGCGTGGAAAGACGCCGACTCCTTCACTCTCCATCTCTAAGCTCAGTGGAGCCAAGGTGCTCCCCGTCCGACTAATCCGACCG
>CALZFJ010000339.1 GCA_945645715.1 uncultured Prevotellaceae bacterium
TCTTCACCGAAATCGACATGTTGGCAAACGACACGCTGCCCTCGCCCTCAGGCTTCTCGTTGGTGCCTTCACCGCCGGGATATGTAGGGCTGTCGCAGCTCGTCATTGCTGCGAGTGCTGCCACGCCTATCATTAATATGCTTTTTATCTTTTTCATTTCCTTCTGTTTTTCATTAGTTAGTAACTGAACGTCAGGTTATCAACCGTCAAGATTGCTCCATAAGAAGAAGCCTCATACTTATACAAGTGATTAGAGGTCTTGATTGCGCCTTCTGCACGGTTCGATGAAGTAATATTTATCATCACCTTTGTTGCCACCTTGTTTGTTATGGTATAAGTGAGAGGCACATTAAATGTAGTGTAGTCGTTAGCAGCTCCTAATTCCATCGAACCTGTTGCAAGAACTGTGCTTCCATTAAGAATCGAAACTGTAACCACTGCCTTCTCATCTGCATCTTGCGAATCGAGTGCATACCTATAGTAACCATTCAATGCCGACGGACGAGTCGCAAACTTTGTGTCAAGCTTCAGCACTCCTGCTGAGCGATTAGCAATTGTCGGCACATTAGAGCAGTAATAGTTTGTCCAATTTATATTGCCAGTCTTCTTATCCACACCAGGTTCTGTTCCAATAGCATCCCATGCCACATTTCTCACAACCATTGCAATATTGCCTGATTGTGCAGTAAGATTTTGATAGGTGCTTGGAGTTTCACTTCCTTCTCCCAAGCCGCCGGCTCCTGGGCAACGTCCTGTCCATGATACGTTTGTAGCATAAGTAGAAGGAATCACAAACCATGAATTAAGAGTAGATGCCGACAAATTGCATGTGGTGCTATTAATTGTAGTCCATCCATTTGGCTCATATATTGTAAATGACTCGTAATTATAATATTCCGACGCAGTTGACAATTTAGTTCTGGTCCACTTACCTCCCATCTTCATATCTGTAACACTAATTGCATCGCTCTTCAGCGTCTCAAAGTCGCCATTCGGTACTCCGGCTGCTGCCTCAGTGGTGAATGTCACTGTCGCTTCTGTGCCATTGTTGAGAACCGCCTTGGCTGTGTATTGTGTGCCGGGTGTCAAGCCGGTGAACGTAAATTGGCTATAATCATTGAATGCGGTGCCCTTCTGCACGTCGTTCAAATAGATTGCTGTAACTTGCGAGCGCATTGCTGCCGGCGACATCGACACCGTAGCCTTAGTTGCCCACACATCGTAGTCGGCTGCTGCAAGCTCTATCTTGCGCTTGAATGTGTATTCAGCCGATGTAGTCTTGTTGTAGATGGCACGCACCTTCGAGTCGCTGCTGCGAAGCGGAATGTTGATAACCACATGGTAGCTTCCGCCGCCGTTATCCACTACGCTGCTATATGTGCAATCCTCCCAGTCGTCACCGGCATTGGTAGCTTGGAATTTCACCTTGTTCTGAATATCCTTTCCATTATAGGTGAAGTCAAACTCAGCCGTAGTCTGTCTGTAGGCAAGTTCCCGCTGGTTGCTGATTACGAGCACAGGCTTCGGAGCCTGAATCTTCAGCACCACAGGGTCGCAAGTGCGATTGAGCTTATCCACCACGGTGATGGTGAATATATGGTCGGAAACACCGTTTGCAACCTTGAGGTTTTGCAGGATATTGGTGAAATCTATCTCAGCCACCTGTCCTACTCCGCTCCAGACGCCCTTTGTAGTCACGCCAAGAGTGGTGAGTGCATTCTTCTGCTCTTCGGTAGCAGTGAGAAGTTCCACATCGCCCTGGAGTGAGCTAAGTTCAGGTGTGGGTGAAGAAATGTTGAGCTTCACGCTTGCCACCTCGCCCTGTGCAAGGATATTCACCTTGAGTGTACCTTCGGCTGCATCACCCTCAAGAATCTCAAGCGGTGTGCCACTGGTGAATCCGTAGGCAGTGAGCACCGGTGCCGGAGTCACAAGAATATCGCCGCTCACGTCGATGGTGATGGGCTCGCGCGTAGTGGCATCGTCAAACGACACTGTGATAGAGGCATTGCCCACCTCTCCGCCATTGGCATCGATAGTCACATGGTAGTGGGTGGCAGGTAGCGCGTTTTCAATGGTGGCAGCCTTCACGGTGCCGCTCACGCCATTCTGCTTAGTCACTGTGATATTGATGTCGATATTTCCCGGCTTCACATACACCCAGTCCGACGAAGTGTCTGCCTGGTCGATGGTTGGCATTTTGATGGTGTTTGTGCCGTTCGACGAATGTATTTCAGTGCTGTATGCCGTGAAATAATTGATGAAAGCCTCTGTGTACTCCACAGTCACGGCAGTGTTGGCAAGCTTTGCCACCAGTGTTGGCTTAGTCTCCTCGCCGTCGTACACGTTGAATGTAGTGCTTCCTTCGAAGTAGGGCTTTCCCGCACCCTCTTCCTCAATGTCACCATAAGTAGCCTCAAGAGAGTAAGCTCCAACAGGGAAATCTGTTCCGACAAACTCACCCAGTCCGGTGAAGGTATGGTCGAATTTCCCATCATCTTTCACTAAGCGGAACGAAAAACCGCTAAGCTTCGGAGTGTCGCCTTCAGGCATCGACTCAGGTGTCGACTCGGCACGGCTCTGCGTGCGTGGGTTCGAAACTGAATAGTCGATTGTGAATTCCGGGCTTATCGTTCCCGAGCCATTCGTCAAGCCTTTAGTCTCGTCCTGGCACGATGCCACGAGCAGAGCAAGAGCCGACAACGGCAAAAACAGCTTAAAATTCATATCCGAAATCTATTATATTTGTTAATAT
>CALZFJ010000340.1 GCA_945645715.1 uncultured Prevotellaceae bacterium
CGGTGACACTGTTTGTGATGAAAGATGGCAAGATTGCTTAGTACCAGGAGATTTCAGCCGACGATGGGGCTGCAATCACCCCCAAGGAGTGGACCAAGTTTACGCTCGCCGAGCCGTTTGTGCTTGTACCGGGCAGCACCTACGCCTACGGCTACTATTGCACCCACGGCAAGGGCTTGAAGCCAATCGCAGTGGATAACTCTGAGGCTGTCAACGGCAAGGGCAATGCATTCTCCACCTCATCGCCATCGTCGAAAGGCTTCGACCAGAGCAGTCCGTCGTGGAAGACACTCTCTGCCGGCGACATTGCCGGAAACTTTATGCTCACAGCCGATGTGGAGGCTCTAAGCGACATTCCTGCAGCTGAGGAAATCACAGGCTACTATGTATATGCCGACAACAATCTTGTTGCACAAAACACCACTGAAACAAGCTTCAGTGAAACTGTGGATCAGCTTGGAACGAGAACCTACTCCGTTTTCGCTATAAGTGCCGACTACAAGACTTCACCCGTCAGAGAAATCACTCTCACCTACACACTCCCGGCTGAATATGTGGCACCGAAGGTGGTGACTACCGAATTCGATGCCGAGAGCGGAAAGATTGACCTCGCGTGGAGCAACGAATCGGTTTCACTCCGCCACCATGGCGACCCGAGATACACCGTAAACTTCGATGAAGACCTCGACATTGCCTACGGTGCCAAGTTTAGCGCCGATGAACTCAGCGAAGTGGCAGGCTATCAGATCTACAGCCTCTCATTCATCGTAGGTGCCCAACTCGAATCGAGCAGCGTAGCAATCTATGCCGACAAAGATATGCTCTGGAGCTACGACATATCGGGTTACCAACCGGGCTACATCTACAATCTCACACTCAACAATCCGGTGACAATACCTGCCGGAAAGAGCATTTATCTTGCCTATAAACAGGTGATTCCGGCTGGAACAAGCGCAATAGTAATCGACGAAGGTCCCGCAGTTGAAGGTGGTGCCGTGGTTAGCTACAACAACGGCAACAACTGGCTTGCAGCATCGGCAATGGACCCCGACATGGCCTACTACAACTTCTGCATCTCGGCAGAGGCACGCCCCGCCAACAGCGCTTCGGAGTCTCAAGCCATCACCATCGTTGCCGATAAAGCAGCCGGAATTGTGGGCACTGTGAAGGCAAGCCACAACTTCTATGGCATTGAGGCTACCGCAGACAAGGCTCCGGTTACCCACAAAGCAGCAATCAAGGGCACTTCAGTGACAAAATATCGCGTGTATCGCAATGGTGAAGTTGTGGCTGAGACCGAAGAGACCTCGTTCAGCGAAGTGCTCAAGCGCTATGGCGAATATGAATATGCAGTTACCAATGTGTATGCCAACGGCTGGGAGTCGCCCAAGAGTGATGTATTCTATGTTGCCAACCACACTCCGCAGCTCCCCGAGGCTCCATACAACCTGCGTGGTGAGGCTGAAGGAAGCACGCTTAACCTCTCGTGGGACGCAATCGATGCCGATGCCGCCGTGCTCAAGTATCACAATGGCAACTATGCCAACTCGGTGGGTATGACAAGCTCTTACAACGAAGGCTATCAGACCATACTCTTCACTGCCGACGATATTGCCAACAAGAACAAGCAGGGCGAGAAACTCACCCACATCAAGTTCCACATCTCATCTACCGATATTGACTATGCCGCAGCCATCGTTATGGTGGGTAACAATGTGGTGTATGAGCAGACGGTTGATATTGCCGACCTCGTGCTTGGCTGGAATGTGGTGTGCCTCGACACTCCGTTCACTATCCCTGCCGGAAAAGATGTGAAGATTGGCTATCATCTTAAATATCCTAAGGGCGTTAAGCCACTTTCTACCGACGATGGACCCGCAGTGGCCGGATATGGCGACCTTATCTCGGCTTCTACTTCCACCTGGTATTCGCTTGCAACCAAATATAAATTAAACTACAACTTCCTCATCGAGGGCGTATGCCAGAGCGACACTCAGGTGCTCAAGACTCCTGCACAGGGCATGGAAGAGGACACTGAGGAGCCGGCTACCACATTCAGCGTGTATTGCGACGGTGTGCTTGTGATTTCGGGACTCACCGAGCAGAGCTACAGCATCACTTCGGCTGCTAACGGTGCCTACACCGTGACGGCTACCGTAGATGGAATGGAATCGGTTCACTCAAATGCGGTTGATTTCACGGCTTCGGGCGTTGAGGATATTGCAGCAGCACGCAAAGCCCGCTACGACCGCTCAATCGATGCCGTAGTGCTTGCCGAGGCTGCCGATGCCAAGGTGTTTACCGCTGGTGGTGCTCTTGTGAAGGTGCTCAACGACACCAACTACATCGACATGAGCCGCCTCGCTCACGGTGCCTACATAGTGAAGACCGATAATGCTACTATAAAAGTGGTGAAATAATCCCGCTTTCCGAGCATAGTGGGGCATCAAGCCTCCACAATCTGCACAGCATAGAGCCGCAATTCCACCCACGGAGTTGCGGCTCTTTTTTGTGAAATAGGATAGAATCGGGACTGATGGCAGAAAAACTGCCATTTTTGCAGACAAAAATTACATATAGTTATTTCGCTGATTATCTGATACTTAACTTACATAACAGCAATTTGCAACTAAATTTTTACAGAAAAAATTTGGTGGTTATAGAGAAAGGCACTACATTTGCAGTGTTGAAAATATGTTTTACAACATAATTTTTCAGCACATTTTATTGTTGTTGGTGCTGAAAAAATGTAAT
>CALZFJ010000341.1 GCA_945645715.1 uncultured Prevotellaceae bacterium
TGTTGTTCGATGCGAATATTCAATTCGCGAATGTCAATAGCTTCTGCCATAATTCATCTATATATTCAATATGTTTTCAATTATCTTTTCTATATACATTCAATTTTGCTGCAAAATTACTTAGTAATTGCGAAATATCGGCATTATTCTGTCTAAAAAATATTAATTCTACCCGATATAAAAGATAATTTAAGAAAACTATACCCATTTTTTTGGATTTATGATAAAAAATAGATGTTTTTTTTGGAAAAACCGAGAAAACTTCTTACCTTTGCAACCACAAAATCATTTTAACACATTATGAAGGTATTGAAATTCGGCGGAACATCCGTAGGTTCCGTAGAAAGTATTTTGAGTTTGAAGAACATCGTTGAGCATCAGTCTCAGCCTGTCATTGTCGTGGTGAGCGCATTGGGCGGCATCACCGACAAGCTTATTGCCACGTCGAAGCTCGCCGTCAAGGGCGACGAGGCTTATCGTGACGAGTTTGAAGCTATGGTAACACGTCATCACACGATGATTGCTGCCGTGATAACAGATGAAAAGAAGCGAACTCAACTGCTGGCAACGGTGGATTCACTGCTTGACCAGCTTCGCTCTATATATTATGGTGTATATCTCATTCGCGACCTCAGTCCCAAGACATCCGCGGCAATCGTAAGCTACGGCGAGAGACTGAGCAGCAATATCGTTGCCACGCTCATCGAGGGCGCCCACTGGCAGGATTCGCGCAGTTTCATAAAGACTGAGCTCAAGCACGGCAAACATGTGCTCGACAGTGAGTTGACCAACCAACTCGTGCGCGAGGCATTCTGCGATTTGCCGGATATCACAGTCGTACCGGGCTTTATCAGTTCAGACAAGTATTCGGGCGAGGTGACCAATCTCGGACGCGGAGGAAGCGACTATACGGCATCTATCATTGCCGCAGCTCTCGACGCCGAGACACTCGAGATATGGACAGATGTCAACGGATTTATGACTGCCGACCCGAGAGTCATCCACACGGCATACACAATCACCGAACTGAGCTATGTCGAGGCGATGGAGCTCTGCAACTTCGGTGCCAAGGTGATTTATCCGCCGACAATCTATCCCGTGTGCGTGAAGAATATACCAATCCGAGTGAAGAACACGTTCAATCCTTCTGACCCCGGAACGATTATCAAGGACAAGATAGACAACGACCGAAAGCCTATCAAGGGTATTTCGAGCATCAACGGCACTACGCTCATCACCGTGACGGGATTGTCGATGGTGGGAGTAATCGGCGTCAACCGCCGCATCTTCACCGCCCTTGCCGATAATGGCATATCGGTGTTCATGGTGTCGCAGGCATCGTCGGAGAACTCAACATCTATCGGTGTGCGCGACGAGGATGCCGACGAGGCAGTGCGCGTGCTCAACCATGAGTTTGCCAAGGAAATCGAAACTGGCGCCATGTTCCCGATGCATGCCGAGAGCGGACTTGCCACTATCGCCATCGTGGGTGAGAACATGAAGCATACGCCGGGTATTGCGGGTAAGCTGTTTGGTACTCTCGGACGAAGCGGTATCAGTGTGATTGCCTGCGCCCAAGGTGCATCGGAGACAAATATCTCGTTTGTCGTTGATTCAAAGTATCTGCGTAAGTCGCTCAACGTGCTCCACGACTCGTTCTTCCTGAGCGAATACAACGTGCTCAACCTCTTTATATGCGGAGTGGGAACTGTGGGCGGAAATCTTATCTCGCAGATTCACTCGCAGTATGAGGAACTCAAGCAGACACGCCGTCTCAAACTGAATGTTGTGGGCATTTCGAGCAGTCACAACGCGATATTCAACCGCGACGGTATCGACCTCGGCAACTATCGCGAGGAACTGGCAAAGTCGGCTCCCAGCGACATCAATCACCTGCGCGAGGAAGTAATCGGCATGAACATCTTCAACAGTGTGTTTGTTGATTGCACGGCAAGCAACGATGTGGCAGGACTCTATCAGGAATTCCTCGAGCATAATATCTCGGTTGTGGCTGCCAACAAGGTGGCTGCGTCGAGCGACTACGAGAGCTATCTGAAACTCAAGGAGACGGCTCTCAGACGCGGCGTGAAGTTCTTGTTTGAAACTAACGTAGGAGCTGGTTTGCCCATCATTGGAACTATCAACGACCTGAAGAACTCGGGTGATAAAATACTTAAGATTGAGGCAGTTCTGAGTGGAACGCTCAACTTTATCTTTAATGAGATTTCGGCTGATGTGCCATTCTCCGAGACTGTTGCAAGAGCCAAGCAGCAAGGCTATAGTGAGCCCGACCCGCGCATCGACCTAAGCGGTAAGGATGTAGTGCGCAAGCTCGTTATCCTCGCCCGTGAGGCTGGATACAAGGTAGAGCAGGATGACGTGGAGAAGCATCTCTTCGTGCCCGACGAGTTCTTCAAGGGCAGCATTGACGACTTCTGGAAAAACCTGCCTTCGCTCGATGCCGACTTTGAGGCAAAGCGCAAGGTGCTCGAAAGCGAGAACAAGCGCTGGAGATTTGTGGCAAAGCTCGACCATGGCAAGACGAGTGTGTCGCTCGAAGCCGTAGGTCAGCATCATCCGTTCTACGGACTTGAAGGCTCCAACAACATCGTGTTGCTCACCACCGAGCGCTATCGCGAATATCCAATGCTTATCCAGGGCTATGGCGCGGGAGCTGGAGTGACTGCCGCAGGAGTGTTTGCCAACATCATGTCGATAGCCAACATATAATTAACATCAACAACAATGAAAC
>CALZFJ010000342.1 GCA_945645715.1 uncultured Prevotellaceae bacterium
CTACCGCCACCGCTCCCTCACTCCCATACACATACTACGATTGTTCAAGCATAGATAGTAAAAGAGTATAATTGGGAGTATGAATTTGGGGATATGGATAATTGTTGCTAAATGGTTGTTGGTTTTGGGGCGGAGGCTTTATTTTGTGACGGGAAAGTGCTAAATTTGCGATAGGAACTACCGTTTCAATCAATTGATGGGAACGCACGTTCTGGAACACACATTTTGCAACATATTTTTAACGGGATAATTAACACGATTTTTTAACTGATAATGGAAAACACAATGAAAGAACACGAATTTTTGGAGGAAGAGATTCCTTTTGGTACTTTGGCACGTTTCGGACTTACACGCGACATGATTGACGATCTGCCGGTGGGCGAACTGCGCCGTATCTACGGCGGTGAAGCCACTTCGGTGCTGCCTATCAGGGTCGCCGATGAGTCGGGAAACATCATCAAGTCACGCACACGCTTCATGCTGGTGCGCCGCGCCGACGGCGATGCCGACGTGATGTTTTTCCCTGCAATGACTCGCGCCGACATCGAGCGTTTCAGCCCCGAAAGCCGCAAGATGCTGCTCGACGGACAGCCGATTGTGGCAGAGATGCCTATCTCCGACGACGGCACCGAGACGATGTCGTTCGTGCAGATCGACCGCTGCACCAACCAGGTGATGGCTGTTCCGACTTCGGTCGTCGAACGCAACCTGAAGATGCTTGCCGACGAGTTCGACCTTAACTCCTCGGAGCTGAAGCTGCTCCAGAGCGGTGTGCCGATGTCGGTAATCATCGACGAGGAACTCGTCACCGTGGGCGTGGACCTGCATCGCCACAATGCCGTGCGCATCAGTGAGGGCGATGTGGAGAGCTGGAAGAACGACAAGCACCGCCAGTGGGAGAAATTCAACTTCGGCGTGAACGGCTGCTGGGTCAGCAACGACGACGGCGGACTAGACTACGTCGCCGAATCAGCCTACTCCGAGGAAATGTGGGCAGAAATGCGCCGCCGTAACAACGAGCAGCATTGCGCCTCACGAAAGCAGTAAGCACATCTATTAACCCACAGAAAAACACACAACCATGTCGAAAAAAAGCAAAAAGAAGAACCGAAGATTCTACGACGAAGAAACCCTCCTGGAAATGGTCCAGGAGGGCAAAGCCGGCTTCCGCTTCTACGTCACCCACCTCACCAAAGAGCTGCGCGACGAGTATTTCGCCTTCATCGAAGCCCGCAACCTGCGTGACAACAACATCGCTGCCGAGGAGTTCATCGCCTACAAGGACGAGCAGCTTCTTGCGGCTATTGAGGAGGGTAATGTCTGAAGGGTATGGCACTGAGGAAGGACACTAATCCGAGGGAGATGGACCTGCAGCCGGGGTTGCAGGATATTCTGCTGCGCAACGGCATGCAGGCGCATATAGTGGCTGACGGAAGCGGTTACAAGCTGCTGGTGCAGGGGCACGATTCGCCGCTGATGGGCTACGGCATCACCGAAAGGCAAATGCTTGCCCTCACCGACTGGGGCAGCAATCGTGCCAACAAACTCGCCTACAACACCTTCGCCAAGGTGGTCGCCGATGACTTCTATCTGCCGCGTGACTTCGTACACGCACGCAATGCCGGAGGTCGCGTGAATATGGGACTGAACGGCTACCGCATTGGTGACGGAGAATACGGCTTCCACCTGCGCCGTGTTGGAGGTCGTCTGTTCTATGCCCCGACGACGGTTGTCGTGCCTGAGCGCCCCGATGGCCGCATGAAGCCGGGCGAGTTGCAGTCGGGAGGCTACGGCTTCTACTGGAAAGGCTCACGACCCGAAGCTCAGCGGCAGCAAGATGTTCTGCAAAGTCTTGGCTCGGTTGATGTCACCCCGACGCTGCAACGCACCGATATTGCAGCCATTCCATACAACACGCTGGTGACCTCACCGGTGTATTTCTCCTCGGAGAAGTGGCTGGAATGCCTGCAATCGCACGGCATTGTAATCGACAAGGAGGCACGCACGCTCACCGTGAACTCGGCAAGCACAGGCGTTGCCCTGCAATACGATCTAAGCGAAGCCGAAGCGGATTTGCTGACCAGCAACTCCATCAAGACTGCACCCATAAAGGAGCGTCTTGAGATTCTCAACAATATCATCAAAAATGATTTTGCCGAAAACGTGACAATGGCGCACTTGAACAGCACTTCACAAATCGACCTTGCAATGACACCTGAGTTGCAGCAGGAGCTTCAACAACAGCAACTCACCGCCGACAACGGTGGTCGGGAAATGTCCCCGAAGGGCGATGCGATGGTGTATGGTCAGGACCTTGACAGCATCACTGCCGACAAGGGCTGGTACCGTGAATGTGAACACGGCCGTGAGGTTGATGTGGGCGAGATTTATGTAGAGCGTGTTTCGCCCGAACAGGGCAAGAGCGAAAAAGACGCGAAATATACGATGACAGCGGTAATCAACGGTCAGGCAATCACCCACGAAATCAGGCAGAAGGACTACGACAAGTTCCTCGCCGTAGATGACTACCACCGAATGAAGCTCTTCTCGAAGATTTTCAAGGAGGTGGATATGAAGAACCGTCCGGGCACTGACAACGGCATCGGGGCGAAAATCCTAACTGCTCTGTCGGTGGGTGCAGTGGTGACTGGCGTTGTTGCCGGTGTGCGCCATCACGGTCACGAGCACGATGATCACCGCGTGTTCTTCAAGCCGGGCGTGGATTCGCCCAACGATGTTGCCGC
>CALZFJ010000343.1 GCA_945645715.1 uncultured Prevotellaceae bacterium
GCAGCCCCTCATTGGGGCTTATCACCGTGAACGCCCTCACTGCAGCCGACTCGGTGATTATTCCCGTACAGGCTGAATATTTCGCCCTCGAAGGCATCAGCAAGCTGCTGAATACTATCAGAATCATAAAGTCGAAGCTCAACCAGCACCTTGAGATTGAGGGTTTCCTCCTCACTATGTACGACGCGCGTCTGCGCCTTGCCAACCAAATCTACGAGGAGCTGAAGACGCACTTCGGCACTATGGTGTTCGACACCGTAATCCCGCGCAACACGCGCCTCAGCGAGGCTCCGAGTCATGGTCTGCCGGCTATTCTCTACGACCCCGCGAGCCGTGGTGCTACAAGCCACCTGCAGCTCGCACGCGAACTAATAGCACGCAACCGCACACGCAAGAGTGCATAGCCCTGAATAGCTAAAGTAGCATAAATAGCTGCAATAGCTATGGCAATGTAAAAGAAAAGTAGTAACTTTGCTATCTGAAACAAACAGGAAAGAAAATGTCAATGAAACGCAATGCCTTGGGACGCGGGCTCGACTCGCTTATCTCAATGGACGACATACAGACAAGCGGCTCGTCGGCTATCAACGAAATTGCTATCGACTCAATTTCGCCTAACCCCGACCAGCCTCGCACGTTTTTCGACGAGGAGGCTCTCGAAGAGCTTGCCATGTCGATTAGGGAATTGGGCATAATCCAGCCACTCACCCTTCGCAGCGTCGGCGATAATGCCTACCAGATTATCTCGGGTGAACGCCGCTTCCGTGCTGCTAAGCTCGCCGGGCTTGACACTGTGCCTGCCTATGTGCGCACAGCCAACGACAGTGAACTCACCGAGATGGCTCTCATTGAGAACATTCAGCGCGAAGACCTTAACGCCATTGAAATTGCCCTCACTTTCAAGAAACTTATCGAGCAATATAATCTCACCCAGGAGCGTCTAAGCGACCGCATCGGCAAGAAGCGCACCACCATTGCCAATTTCTTGCGCCTGCTGAAACTTCCTGCCGAGGTGCAGCTTGGTTTGCGCGACCGCAGGCTCGACATGGGGCATGCGCGTGCACTGCTTGCCATCGACAAGCCTTCGCTGCAACTTAAAGTTTACAACGAAATTCTTAAAAAAGGTTTATCGGTGCGACAGGTTGAGGAGCTTGCAAAGCTTTATCGCGAAGCCGACACCGAGGAGGAGAAGAAGGCTGCATTGAAGCCCAAAAACTTGGCAAACAAAGATTTCGACATTTTGCGCCGACATCTTTCGGGCACTTTTGGCACGCCGGTGAAGCTCTCGTGCGACGCAAGCGGTAAAGGAAAAATAACATTTGCCTTTGCCAGCGAAGATGAACTTGAGAAATTAATTGCTATCTTTGACCGCCTGAAAGCCGACGGCGAATGATAGAGATAAACGCATTTTGCATTGAAAAATGTTGATTTTAAAATATTGATGCTTGTGGCTACGATGGCGGCTCTGTTGCTGCTGTCGCCTTGCTACGTACACGCCCAGCAACCCACTGTGCGCCCCACTCGCACCAATATAGCAAGCAATCCACGCAGCAGCGACCAGACACCGCTGCCACCGCGCCAACACCGCAACCGTGGCGACCGTGTGCCTGTAGAGCTGCCCGACAGCGTCTCTTCTGCCCCCGGCACAGCTACCGTGGTCGATCTTTCGGGCGACACCGTGCAGATTGCCGACGTTGATTCGATTGCCGACATCATCGCCGCCGAAATGATTGCCGCACGCCGCGACTCACTGCGTAAGGACTCGCTGCTACGCGACACCTACGGGCAAGTGCGCATATTCCGCCCCGATCCAAACCGTGCAGTGTGGCTTTCGGCACTTTGCCCCGGTCTGGGACAAATCTACAACCGTCGCTACTGGAAACTGCCGATAGTGGTAGGCGGATTCTTGGGACTTACCTACGCCACCACTTGGAACAACAATATGCTCAACGACTATACCAAGGCGTATGGCGACGCTATGGACTCCGATCCCAACACAAAGAGCTACATGGACTTTTACCCTCCCACCACGCGTGAGGAGGACATAAATATGGACTGGCTGAAGCGTGTGCTGAAGTCGAAAAAAGACTTCTACCGCCGAAACCGCGACCTCTGCATTATCAGTATGGTGGGCTTGTACCTGCTTTGCATGGTTGATGCCTACGTTGATGCATCGCTCGCCAACTTCGACATCACCCCCGACCTCTCGATGAAGGTGAAACCCGCCGTAATCGAGCCGCAGCTCGGGAAGCTGCCTGCCGTAGGACTGCAGTGCGCCGTGAGCTTCTGAGCCGAGGGCGCTTCATGCCGAGCCATATCACGTTTTTAATTGAGAAATTATCAAGAGGAAATGAAAGGAAAAATATTCACATTAGTAATCGCCGGAGTTTCGGCACTGTCGGCACTCGCCGCTCCTAAACCCACACTTCTGTCGATTAAAGAGACCATCACCGACAATTCAATCGTCTATCCCGAGAGCTTCGAGACCGACACGAAGGAGATGTTGCAGAACTGGTATATCAAGAACTATACCGTGCTCGACGCCGACGTGGAGAAGCGTTCGAGCAACGATGCCACTGATGCCGAGTATATCAGCCGCTTGAAGGCTCTGCCCACCGAGATTGAGATGCCTTACAACCAAGTGGTGCGAAGCTACATCGACATGTATGTGAAGCGGCGCCGCACGCTCGTGGAGGCGATGCTCGGCATGAGCCTCT
>CALZFJ010000344.1 GCA_945645715.1 uncultured Prevotellaceae bacterium
AAAGAACCCGGAAGCTCGGCGGTCTCAAATTCGCCGGAAAATACGTTACCCACACGTCCCGTATATTTCTCGCCGCTATTATTTGAGGGTAGATACACAGAGAGGAAGCGAGTGGAGCCGTCGTCGTGGAGGAAGTTGATATGGTTGAAGTCGATACCACAATCCACAGTGCCATAAATCACACCTTTTCCGGTGAATGGGCTGAGTCCCAGTTCCTCATTGCCGGCAAGGGTGGCATTGTGGTTGGTCATTTCACGAGCGTTGTTGTTGAGCAGCCTTACTTTGCGCGGCAGCTCAATGCCTGCCACGTTATCACTCTCAAGCACTTTGTTGAATGCGCTCAGTGGCAGCTGTGCCGTGAAGCAGTCGCCAGCCACATAGTTTATTTTCACACCGAGAGCCTCAAGCTCACTAATCTTGCTCACATCGCTCACGCGCACAAAAGCATCGACGTATTGCTGTCCGTCGATTTCCTTCAATGCCTTGATGGCAGAGGCATCGCTCGACCTACATTCAGCCGCTTTCATACATTCGTTAAGCATCTGCTGCGAGTAGCCCGACAGCTTCGACTGTGCCATTGCCGCAGTGGCAATAACAACTGCAAATAATAGGGTAGAAATCCTTCTCATTTTCTGATTCTTATGTTTTTTGAATTTATATTCCATATACGTGTCAATTATCTTGCAAATATATATATAATTTGCGCAAATCGAAAGCAAAGTGCCAAAATATTATAAGGTATTATAAGGACCCAATCAGTCGCGGTCGGTTTTGTTATTTCGATTGCTCCAATTAGTCGAGTTTGACCAATCTTTCATTCAAAAAAATGCTGTTTTGCTTGCATATTTCAAGAATTATTCCGAATATTGCACTGAATATTGCCTGACTCTCCGGCACTCTCCCTCTCACCACCCGACCGGGAGTGCTTTTTGCCGTGTCTGCCACCGGTATTAAACCTTATTATATTATGAGTTTTTCTAAAGATAAGTTGCTGGCTTTCTTCACTTTGGTTTGGTCGTGGATTAAGCGCTATTGCCGTAAGGCTTGGAATTGGTATGCAGGCCTTTATCGTGGAGCAAGATGGTATAAGAAACTTGCCGTAGGCTTCGTGTCGTTCATCTTGTTTTTCATCTTCTACCTCGTGGCGGTCAATCTCAATCTTTTCTGGCTATTCGGAAAGTCGCCTACTATCCACAGTATCATGAATCCGCAGACGAGTACTGCTTCGATGCTCTACAGTGCCGATGGCGTGATGATTGGCAAATACTTCAACGAGAACCGCACGCCGGTGGAGTATTCCGATATTAATCCAATCTTCTTCAAGGCTCTTATCGACACCGAAGACGAGCGTTTCTATAGCCACCATGGCATCGACTTCCAGGGACTTTTTGCTGCCGCAAAGGATATGCTCGCCGGTCGTGCCCGCGGTGCTTCTACCATCACTCAGCAGCTTGTGAAGAATATGTTCCGTGTGCGCACGCAGTATTCCACCGGCTTGCTCGGCAAGGTGCCGGGACTGAAAATTGTCATCATGAAGAGCAAGGAGTGGATTCTTGCCGTGGAGCTTGAAATGTTCTACTCCAAGGAGGAGATTCTCACCATGTATGCCAACACCGTGGATTTCGGCAGCAACGCCTATGGCATCAAGACTGCCGCAAAGACCTACTTCAATGTGGAGCCACGCGACCTCAACGCCGAGCAGTCGGCTGTGCTTGTGGGACTCCTCAAGGCTACAAGCACCTACAATCCCAAGCTCAATCCCAAGAACAGCCTGCGCCGCCGCAATGTGGTGCTCCAGAATATGCAGTCGCACGGCGACCTCACCAAGCAGCAGTTTGATTCAATCAGCGCACTGCCTATCGACCTCAATTTCCGCGTAGAGAATGCCTACGATGGTCAGGCTCTCTACTTCCGTCAGGCTGTGGCTGCCGAGTTGCGCGAGTGGTGCCGCGACAATGGCTACGACCTCTATGGCGACGGACTGAAAATCTACACCACCATCGACACTCGCCTGCAGAAGTATGCCGAAGACGCTGCACGCAAGCACATGAAGCAGCTTCAGAGCAATTTCCGCAGCCACTGGGGCTCGACAAATCCCTGGCAGGACGAGAACCACCGTGAAATTCCGGGCTTCATCGAGGATATAGCCAAGCGCACCGATGCCTACAAGAAGCTTGCTGCACGCTTCCCCGACGACCCCGACTCGGTAACGTACTATATGAACAAGCCTCACCGCGTGCGCCTTTTCGACTATGATGGCGTGCGTGAGGATTCTATCAGCTCTATGGACTCGATTCGCTACATGGTGCGCTTCATGCACACTGCTTTCGTGGCTATGGAGCCGCAATCGGGTCATGTGAAGGCGTGGGTGGGCGATATCGACTTCCGCACGTGGAAATACGACAAGGTCACTGCCAAGCGTCAGCCGGGTTCCACTTTCAAGCTCTTTGTATATACGGCAGCAATGAACAGCGGTCTCGCTCCGTGCGATCGCCGTGTGGACTCGTGGATGAGCCTCGACGTTACCGGACCCGACGGCAAGCCCACAAAGTGGTCACCCCGCAATGCCAATGGCGTTTATTCGGGCGACTCCTTGACCTTGAAATCGGCTTTTGCACAGTCAATCAATACCGTTGCTGTGAAGCTCGGTTTGGAGGTGGGTATTCCTAACGTAATAGCCACTGCCCACGACATGGGCATCAAGTC
>CALZFJ010000345.1 GCA_945645715.1 uncultured Prevotellaceae bacterium
AAAATTTGGTGGAAAACGGCATTTCGGCTGAAAAAATTTGGTGGAAAACGGCAAAATCCCCAAAAAAATTTGGTGGAAAACGGCATTTCGGCTGAAAAAATTTGGTGGAAAACGGCAAATCCGCCAAAAAAATTTGGTGGAAAACGGCATTTCGGCTGAAAAAATTTGGTGGAAAACCGCAAGTTCATTGATTTTTCTCTCGGTTTGCACTACCTTTTCATAAAGTAGGCTGCACCTCGGAAAAACAATCGAGCAAGCTCATTGATTTTTCTCTCGGTTTGCACTACCTTTGCATCTACCAAATGTGTCTATATTTTATATCAACCTAAAAAACCAAATTTAAATTATGAACCTACTACGAAAACTATCTCTCATCGCCTGCATCGCGACTGCTGCCACTGTGATGGCTCAGAATGTGGAGATTACCACTCCGGGAATGTCGATGCTGCTTCAAGCCAAGCAGGGCGAGAATCTGAAGTTCATCTATTTCGGCAACAAACTCGCTGCCGCCGACGCTGAGGTAGTCCGTGCCACCGAAGATGCACGCTACGACGCTTATCCTGCCTACGGTCTCGACTGCTCGCGCGAGGCTGCCCTTGCCGCGACTTTTGCCGACGGCAACATGTCGCTCGACCTGAAGGTTGCCGACGTTGCCACCGAAACGGCTGCCGACTTCTCCATCACCCGCATCACGCTGCGCGACAAGGTGTATCCTTTCACCGTGGCTGTGTGCTATAAGGCTTACAGCACCGTGGATATGATTGAAACATGGACCGAAATCATAAACGGCGATAAGAAGAAGCCTGTGACACTGCGCAAGTTTGCATCGGGCTACCTCCCCATTCGCCGCGGCACGGTGTGGCTCTCGTCGCTCTACGGCCAGTGGGCAAACGAGGCTCGTCTGTGCGAAGAACCGCTTGAACCGGGCATGAAGGTGATAAAGAACAAGGACGGCGTGCGCAACTCCCACACTGCCCATGCCGAGGTGATGTTCTCGCTCGACGGCAAGGCTCAAGAGAATGTCGGACGCGTGATTGGCGCTGCCCTGTGCTACAGCGGAAACTACCGCCTCGCCATCGACACCGACGAGAGCGACTGGCACCACTTCTTTGCCGGAATCAACGAGGACAACTCGGAGTATCACCTGCGTGCCGGCGAGACGTTTGCCACTCCGGCTCTCGCTCTCACCTTCAGCAATGAGGGGGCAAGCGGTGCAAGCCGTAACTTCCACAAGTGGGGACGCAAATACAAGCTCGCCAACGGCGACAAGCTACGTAAAATTCTCCTCAACAGCTGGGAAGGCGTGTATCTCGACATAAAGGAAGCTGAAATGCACCAGATGATGGCCGACATCGCCTCAATGGGCGGTGAACTATTCGTGATGGACGACGGCTGGTTTGGCGACAAATACCGACGCATCAAGGACGACTCGTCGCTCGGCGACTGGGTGGTGGATAAAAACAAGCTGCCCAACGGCATTGGCGGACTGCTTGCCGAGGCTAAGAAGCTGGGCATAAAGTTCGGAATATGGTATGAGCCTGAAATGAGCAACACCGTGAGCGAACTCTTTGAGGCTCACCCCGACTGGGTGATAAAGGCACCGAAGCGCGACCTGCAGCTTGGCCGTGGCGGAACACAAGTGGTGCTCGACCTCGCCAACCCCAAGGTGCAAGACTTCATCTTCGATATGATTGACGACTTGATGACGAAATATCCCGAAATCGACTATGTGAAGTGGGACGCCAACATGGAAATCAAGAACCACGGCTCTAACTACCTCACCGCCGATAACCAAAGCCACCTCTACATTGAGTATCACCGCGGATTTGAAAGAGTGTGCAAGCGAATCCGCGCAAAATATCCCGAACTCACCATTCAGGCGTGTGCAAGCGGTGGCGGTCGTGCCAACTGGGGTGTACTGCCCTACTTCGACGAGTTCTGGGTGAGCGACAACACCGATGCCTTGCAGCGCGTCTATATGCAGTGGGGCACAAGCTACTTCTTCCCTGCCATCGCCATGGCTTCGCACATCTCGGCTTCGCCTAACCACACCACAGCTCGCATCGTGCCGCTCAAGTATCGCTGCGACGTGGCAATGAGCGCACGCCTCGGCATGGAAATCCAGCCAAAGAACATGAGCGATGCCGAGAAAGACCTCTGCCGTCGTGCCATCGCCGACTACAAGACGATCCGCCCCATCGTGCAAATGGGCGACCTCTACCGCCTCATTTCGCCCTACGACCATCTGGGCATGGCATCGCTTATGTACGTAGATGAATCGAAGCAGAAAGCCGTATTCTTCTGGTGGAAGACCGAGCACTTCTACAACCAGCACTTCCCGCGCGTGACAATGGCAGGACTCGACCCCGCCAAGAGCTACCGCGTGCGCGAACTCAACCGCATCGACGAGAAGCCGCTCAAGTGGGACGGCAAAGTGTTCACCGGCGAGTTCCTGATGACCAACGGCATCGAGATTCCCTACAACTACTCCGACTGGCAGAATGGCTGCGACCTCTCCAGCCACGTCATCTACCTCGAAGCCCAGTAGAAGCTCCCGGAGCAACCCCAAAAGGCATCAGCAACCACCGATGTTGCTCCCTAAACAACAAAGCGATTCCACCGCCCCCTTCTCAACCGGCAGTGGAATCGCTTCGTTTTGCAGAACGAGCCTCGGGAAAAGTGGCGAAAAGTTGCAGAAATGAAG
>CALZFJ010000346.1 GCA_945645715.1 uncultured Prevotellaceae bacterium
GGGGAGAAGTCGGTGGCAAGGTATCCGCCGATATTGAACATCTTCGACTGCACGGTGCGAATGTACGAGGTCAGCTCGGGATAAGCCTCGGTCATCTCCACGGCGAGCTGTCCGAGAAACGAATTAAGTTCATCTACCGTACCGTAAGCCTCGATACGGGTGCAATTTTTCTTCACGCGCTTTCCGCCTACGAGCGAAGTGGTACCGCGGTCGCCTGTGGCGGTGTAGATTTTTCCTGTTATCATAATAGAGTATATGTTTTTTGGTGGAATAAGAGTTGGGGGTGGGTGAAAGGTGGTTATTCAGCGTTGGCACACCAGTTGAGAAGGGTGATGGTTTCGGTCTCTGAGGTGGCGATGAGCGACATTTGCAGCATTTCGCTCCGGGCAAGAGGCGATGCGGCAAGCATTGCAATCTGGCTCACGAGGCTGTCGAAAAGTCCGCCGATATTAGCCACAACGATTTTGCGGCGTGCGTCGCTATTGACCACGAGCTGCGAGAGCGTACTCAGCCACTCGTCGATAGTGCCAAGTCCGCCGGGAAGCACCACAAACACGTCGGCGCGGTCGATCATCATCGCCTTTCGGTCGCTAAGATTGTTACATTCAAGCAGCTCATCTACAAGTGTGTCGGCGCGATAGGCAAAGCACGCGGGCACAATGCCGGTGATGTGTGCGCCGGCATCGTGGGCAGCTTGAGCCACGGTGTGCATCATTCCGGCATTCACGCCGCCATACACAAGCGAGTGACCGCCCTCTCCAATCCATCGACCCACTGCATGGGCTACCGAGGTGTATTCGTCGGGTAAATCTTGCCTCGACGAGCAATAAACGGCAATCTTCATTGTGTCAAGAAGGGTTTTGTAGTTATAAGTAGTAATGCAAAATTACTGAAAATTTGTGAGAATACACCCTTATGCCGACGGGTTTTTTATGGCAGAAGAAAAGCTGCGGGCGGGCATATTCCAAAATAGAACATAATATGTGCAAAATTGACCTTTTGCGCAGTGGGTAAAAACAGTAATTTTGCCTACTTGAAAACGCGATTATAAAAAATAGTATATTCCTTGAGTTCTATGAAGTTACAATCTATTATTTATGCAGTGACTGTGGCGGTGATGGCATCTTGCTCGGGTGGCAATGCCTCGACCGATAATAATTCGGCAAAGCCGGTGAAAATCGATACCGTAAGGCTCAGCGAAGCCAACACCGTGCTACAGTTTCCCGGCAAGGTGAAAGCTGCCGAAGATGCCAACCTGTCGTTTAAGGTGGCAGGGCGAATCAAGAAAATATATGTAGATGAAGGGTCGGTGGTGCACAAGGGGCAGCTGCTTGCCGAGCTCGACGACACCGACTATCGCATTCAGCTCGATGCCACCGAGGCAGAGTATGCCCAGGTGAAGGCTCAGGCTGAGCGCGTGATAGCCCTCTATAACGACAACGGAACCACGCCCAACGACTACGACAAAGCCGTGTATGGGCTGAAGCAGATAACCGCCAAGCTCCAGGCTCACCGCGAGCAGCTTGGCTACACCAAGATTTATGCTCCCTTTGCCGGGAAGGTGCAGAGCAAGCTTTTCAACGACCACGAGACGGTGGCTGCTGGTATGCCGATTCTCATGATGATAGGCGGCGGTCAGCCCGAGGTGGAGATTTTCCTGCCGGCGAGCGACTATTTGCGCCGCGACCGTCTCACCCAATACTCTTGCACATTCGACATAATGCCGGGCGTGAAATATCCGCTCACGGTGAAGCATGTGGCTCCGCAAGCCAATGCCAACCAGCTCTATGCCATGCGCCTGCGCATTGCAGCGCCGGCAGGGACTGTGATGCCGGTGCCCGGAATGAGCACTATGGTGACTGCCGCAGTGGGTGGAGGCGACGACAAGACGGTTAGCCTTGTGGTGCCCAGCGGTGCGGTGCTGAATGCCGACGGCCGTGAATGGGTGATGGTGGTAGATGCCAAGCGAGGCACGGTCTCGCGCCGCGAGGTGAAACTTGTGCAGCTGCTCTCAAACGAGAGCAGCATAGTGGCATCGTCGGCACTCAATGTGGGCGACATAGTGGTGGCATCGGGCACACGCTCGCTGCACGATGGCGATGAGATAACCATTGTGAATGAATTTACTAATACCAATGTGGGAGGATTGTTATGATTGACTTTGGCAAATGGGCATTTGGCAACAAGAAGCTGATAAACTTCCTCATTGCCATACTTGTGGTGGGAGGCATCTATTCGTGCTACACCATGAGCAAGCTCGAAGACCCTGAGATAAAGGTGAAGTTGGCTATGATTGTCACCACCTATCCCGGCGCGTCGGCACACCAGGTGGAACTTGAGGTGACCGACCCGCTTGAAAAGAGCATTCGTACAATGAGCGACATAGAAGCCATCGACAGCTGGAGCTACAACGACCTCTCAATCATTCAGGTGGAGCTGAGAAGCACCGTTAAAGATGACGATGTGGAGCAGCACTGGGATATGCTCCGTCGCAAGGTGAACAATGTGCAGCCGTCGCTGCCAAGCGGTGCATCGGTGCCGATGGTGAAGGACGACTTCGGCAATGTGTATGGCATTTTCTATGCGCTCACTTCCGATGGACTAAGCGACATCGAGATGAGCAAATATGCCGAACTGGTGAAGCGTGAGGTGAATGCCCTCGACGGTGTGGAGCGCACCGACATATCCGGCACTCGCCCGGAG
>CALZFJ010000347.1 GCA_945645715.1 uncultured Prevotellaceae bacterium
GCTCAGGAACTTATAAATAAAGTTAAATTATAGTGTTGCGGAATTAAGGTTAATGTAACATTTCGTCATTACATTTCGTCTAATCATCAGAAATGTGTTTTTAACATCATCATTATGTTTTTGAAATTTTATTAATACAATGAACCGTTTTTTCATTTTCAGTTGCATTTTATGCACCTGCGCTTTGCAATCTCAGGCTCAGTTTGCCGTGAATGGCATGGTAGCCGATTCAACCGGAACAGGTGAGGCATACGCAACACTACGAATCTACAATCTTGCAGACACCGCCAAAGCGGTGCGCCTCGGCACTACTGCCGAAGATGGCAGCTTCTCACAGTCGCTTCCCAAAGCCGGAAAATATGTCATTAATATATCATCGGTAGGCAAATCACCGCTGAAACGCGACTTCGAGGTCACCAAAGGCAAACCCATTGCCAACCTCGGCACTCTCACCATCTCTGATGCAAGCACCACCCTCGGTGAAGTGGAGGTGGTGGCTCAGCGTCCACTTGTAAAGACCGAAATTGACCGCATCAGCTACGACATTCAAGCCGATGAAGACTCTAAGACTAACACCATCTTCGAGATGCTGAAAAAGGTGCCGCGCGTCACCGTCGATGGCGAAGATAACATTAAGGTGGATGGCAGCTCCGACTTCAAAATCTTCAAGAACGGCCGTCCCAACAGCAGCTGGTCGAGCAACCCTAAGGAAGTGCTGAAGTCTATCCCGGCTTCTATGATTAAGCGCATTGAAGTTATCACCGAGCCGGGTGCTAAATATGATGCCGAGGGCGTGAGCGGAATCCTCAATATCGTCACCATGGACAACACATCAATGAGTGGCGTACTCGGAAGCATCGGCGGGGCCGTCAATGAGAAAGGCTCCACTAATGCCTACACCTACCTCACAACTCAGGCAGGAAAGCTCACCACCACTCTCAACTATGGATATAACTATATGGCTCCGGGCAACTCCGACAGTCACAGCGAAACCTACCGCAACTTCAAGGACAGCAACAACGAGATTTTTGAGAACATCTCTGCACACAACCACGGCTACATTCACTATGGGAACCTCGAGTCGAGCCTCGATATCGACACGCTGAACCTCGTCACGCTCTCTTTCGGCGGCTACTATTACAACTTCAATGTAGATTCCTATACCAATACTCACATGGCGGCAAAAGGCTCCGACCAACAAATCTACGGATACTCAACCCACTACTACTCTCCACAATACAGCTACTTCGATTTCAATGGCAAGCTCGACTATCAGCACCTCACTCACCGCAAGGACGAGGCTCTCACTTTCTCCTACCTGCTCTCTACAACAAACCAGACTCAGAAGTGGCAGACCGACTACGACGACATCACCGGCGACTTCCCCATCGGCTACAGCCACAAGCTCTCCGATGACCGCCTGAAGTTCTACGAACACACCTTCCAGTTCGACTGGACCCGCCCATTCGCCGGTGGCCACAAGCTGGAAACGGGAGCCAAATACATCTTGCGTATCAACAACAGCAAGACGTATCAGACCTACGACCAAATCGCTCTCAACGACACCACCGACTTCCACCACACCACCCACGTGGGTGCGCTATATAGCGAGTATTCCTACAACAGCACCCGCTGGGGTGCCCGTGCCGGATTGCGCTATGAGCTGGCACGAATGGGTGCCTCCTATCCCGATGGCTCGCAGCCTTCGTTCCACAGCACTCTCCACGACGTGGTGCCTACACTCAGCGTAAGCTACAAGTTCAACGATGCCAACACACTGAAGCTCAACTATGCCTCGCGTATCTCTCGCCCGGGTATCAGCTACCTGAACCCTGCCGTTATCGGCGACACCTATAATGTGAGACAAGGAAACCCCAACCTGAAGAGCGCCCGCAGCCACTCCATCAATCTCGACTACACGCTCATGATTCCAAAGCTGGTACTCAACGTCTCGCTGATGCACCGCTTCTCCAACGGACTGATTCAGTCGGTTGTAACCACCGACGACGATGTTGTATATTACACCTACGATAACGTGGGTAAATTCCGCCGCTCGTCGCTGAATGCCTACGCTCAGTGGACTATCACTCCTAAGACTCAGCTCATGATTAATGCCGACCTTGGCAATGTGCGCTATCGCAACGATCAGCTCAATCTCACCAACGAAAAGTGGTGCTTTGAAATGTTCGGCTACGTCACGCAGCAGCTCCCCTGGAAGTTGCGTTTCACAGCCAGTTTCAACCGCATGGACTGGGGCTTCAGCGACGTTTACACCCGCTATCCCGCCCGCTACTTCTATGGCTTCTCGCTGCAGCGTTCATTCCTGAAGGAAGACCGCCTCACAGTGCGCCTGCAAGCCAACAACCCATTCTCCGGAAACTACGACATCGCCAAGTCGCAGACCGTCAATGGCGATGTACTCGGATACTCCAAGAGCTGGCAGCACACGCGCTCCTTCTATTTCTCCATCTCCTACCGCTTCGGCTCTCTCAAAGCCCAAGTGAAGAAGACCGCCAAGACAATCGAGAACGACGACCTCCAAGGACGCAAATAATCACGATAATGACCCTCAACTACGGTCAGAGAATAACTGCACATCATCGTCGTGTATGTCATTCACTATCCGATGATGTGCAGCAATAAGTCGTGAATATGTGTTTCCTCCAACATTCTTAAATTGTTGATGATGGGCCTT
>CALZFJ010000348.1 GCA_945645715.1 uncultured Prevotellaceae bacterium
CTACTATGTGATTATTCTGCTTTCCAACATTCCGCTCGTGTGGGTGGGAGCATTGAAGCAGTTTACCGACGGAGTGACTCACACGCGTCTGGGAATGTGGGTGTTGCTGCTTGGCAATGTGCTCAACATCGTGCTCAACTACCTGCTCATCTACGGCAAATGCGGATTTCCCGAGATGGGACTGCTTGGTGCCGGAATAGCGACACTGATTGCCCGCCTGTCGATGGCGGTGGCCCACACTGCCGTGGTTCTTGGCAGTCGCCGCTACAAACCCTACGTGAAAGCATTCGCCGAGTCGCGCCTGAGCCTTGCAGCCATGCGCACCATCTTTGCCACCTCCATACCCATTGCAGTGCAGATGGCACTTGAGACAGGCTCGTTCACGGCAGCATCGGTGATGATAGGCTGGCTGGGCAAAGTGCCTCTCGCCGCCTATCAGATTATGGTGATTTTCGGAATGCTCGGTTTCATGATCTATTACAGCCTTGGTGCAAGCATCACCATAAAGATATCGCACTACCACGGTGTGGGCGACATGCAGCGCGTGCGCGAGTGCTGTGCCGCCGGCTACCACATCACGCTGTTATCTGCGATAGTTGCATGCACAGTGTTCTACATCTTCGGCGAACCCATTATCAGCCTTTTCACCACCGACCGCGAGGTGGTGGCAGTGGCAATGACCCTAATTCTGCCTATGATAATGTATCAATTCGGCGATGCCACACAGGTGACCTTCAGCAATGCCCTTCGCGGCCTTGCCGATGTGCGTCCCGCAATGTGGATAGCTCTCACCGCCTATGTGATTGTGGGGCTTCCGGTTTGCTACCTACTCGGCTTCCCCTGCGGGCTGGGCATTGTGGGCATTTACATCTCGTTCACAGTGTCGCTTCTCACTGCCGGGCTACTCTTCATGCACCGCTTCTACGGTCATTTCAAGAAATAAAATCAGCGATTTTTAGGAAAAATTTGGCGTTATTGGATATTTTTTGTTATATTTGGAAGTTTTTTCACCTTGGAAGAGGTGGTAATTAACGCTTTAACTTAATATACTTCAATAATTTTAACGAAACAAAAAACAATAATTATTTATAAACCACTGATTTACAAATTTATGCGACTAAGACCATTAATGCTTCTGACACTATTCATGTGTCTGCCCGCACTGGCACAGCGTGTGGGTATTCAGGGCGTTATCGTCGATGACGGAAATGGGACACCGGTAGTGGGTGCAACCGTGCTGCTCGACAACCAGGGCAACAGCACAGTCACCAACCACGATGGCTCTTTCAGAATCACCGACGCTAAAGCCGGAAAGGACAATGTGACGGTGCTCTGCTACGGGTATGCCGATTACGCGCTTCCCGTTACGATCACCGAAGGTAAAATCACCGACCTCGGCACGATTCGGATAAAATCGGAGGGTATGGATGAATTTGGCGATCGCACTGACCTTATCATCGACGAGGCTATGCTCGAAGATGAGGAGGGCAACTCGCAGACCATCAGCACTCTTGCCGGAGCATCGGACAACGTGTTCTACAACGCTGCCAACTACAACTTCTCAGTGATGCGTTTCCGCCAGCGCGGCTACGACCAGAACTACAGCGAAGTCTATATCAACGGCGTTAACTTCAACGACCCGGCACGCGGACGCTTCAACTACTCAATGTTTGGCGGACTCAACCAGGCTTTCAAGAATAAAAGCACCGGTATCGGACTCGACGCAACCACATTTGCCGTAGGTCCGGTGGGAGGTGCAACCAATATCAACACCCAAGCCAAGGACTTCGCTCCGGGCTTCCGTGCCAACGTGGCTTACACCAACAGCAACTATTACGTGCGCGGAATGGCTCTCTACTCTACCGGACTCAGCAAGAGCGGCTGGGCACTCACCGTGGGCGCAATAGCACGCTATGCCGACAAGGGTGTGCAGGACGGTACGTTCTACAACTCGGCCGGATACTTCCTGTCGCTGCAGAAGGTGTTCAACGACCAGCACTCTATCGCGCTCACCACTTTTGGTGCTCCCACACGCCGCGCCAACACCAACGCCGTGTTTGAGGAGTCGTGCGTACTTGCCGACAACTACCTCTATAACTCGGCATGGGGCTGGCAAGACGGCAAGCAGCGCAGCGCGAAGGTGGTAGAGTCGTTTGACCCCACGGCTATCATCAACTGGATATGGAAGCCGAAGCGCGGCACTATGGTAAATACCGGCGTGGGCTTCCGCAAGTCGTTCTACGCTTCGTCGGCACTCAACTGGTATAACGCCGCCGACCCGCGTCCCGACTACTACCGCTACCTCCCGTCGTACTACGACGACGAATCGACCAAGGCATTCTACACCGACCTGTGGCAGAATGATGAGAGTTTCCGCCAAATCGACTGGAACCACCTCTATCAGACCAACTATCTCAACAACGAAGAGGGCAAGGGTGCTACCTACATCCTTGAGAACCGCCACAGCAACCAGCTCAACTTGCAGTTCAACACCTCAATCAACGCCCAGCTCACCGACAAGATCAAGCTTCAGGCAGGCATTGGTGCCAACTACACCCAGGCTTCCTACTACAAGACTATCAAGGACCTTCTCGGTGGCTCTTACTGGACCGACATCGACCAATTCTCGGAGCGTGACTATCCCGAGAATCCCGAACTCCTCCAGAACGACCTCAACAACCCCAGCCGC
>CALZFJ010000349.1 GCA_945645715.1 uncultured Prevotellaceae bacterium
TCGGTGGGAACTGTATCGATTTTCTCGAGCTTAACCACTCCGCCGCGTGAGGTGACGTATTTGAAGAGGATCATTGCATGGTCCTGCTCCTCTTTGAATTGCACTTCATACCACTTTGCGAAGCCGGGCTGACCATTGGCATGGCACCATGCCGACATCGAAAGATAAAGATAAGCCGACCACATTTCGGCATTGATCTGGGCGTTGATAGCCTCTTCTACTCTTTTGTTAAGCATAATTCCTTTTGTATTTAATGAGTTAATATTTCTTTTTTTCTCGGTGCAAAATTACTAATAATTGTGCCACGATGTGCCATGATAATGGCTATTTTTTGTTAATTTTTTTCTCGTCGGCAAAGCGGTTGGGGAAGTCGATGTGTACAGCGGGGCGGCGTAGGGCATATATGATGAGCGCGATTCCGGCAATAATGAATGGAATGCTGAGCAGCTGTCCCATATCCATTCCGCAGGCTTCGCGCAGCCCTATTTCCCATGCTTCCTGCACGTTTTTGATGTATTCAATCATGAACCGCGAGGCGAAGAGAATGGTGAAGAACACACCGAAGATGAGTCCCGGACGACGCTGTGCGTTGCGTTTCCAGTACATCCACATAAGCAGTGCAAATAGTGCGAAGTAGCACAGTGCCTCATAGATTTGTGTGGGGTGTGATGGCTGGGTGAATATTGGTTCGGCACCGTGCATCCAAGCACCAAGATTGTCGATGAATCGGAAGCCCCAAGGCAGGTCGGTTACGCCGCCGTAGATTTCGTGGTTCATGAGGTTGCCAAGGCGAATGAATCCGCCGACCATAGCGATTGGTATCACCAGACGGTCGAAGGTCCAGAGCGGACTGCGATGTGTCACATATCGGGAATAGATGAGAATGGCGATGATGATGCCTATTGTTCCGCCATGGCTGGCAAGTCCGCCTTCCCATATCTTGAAGATGTCGCCGAGGTGCTGCGAATAGTATGCCCAGTCGTAGAAAAATACGTGTCCGAGCCTTGCTCCCACTATTGTGGCGATTGCTACATATACAAACAGGGCGCTTAGCCACTTTTCGGGTACGCCCTCGTGGCGGAACATGCGCCACATTAGCTCATATCCGAGCCAGAATCCTACTGCGAACGCCAATCCATACCAGCGAATGGTGATGAAGCTGTCGATGAGGTTGGGATTGACGGTCCACGTGATGAAATCTATCATTTTGAATAATTGTTGTTTGCTTGGTTAATTGTTGTTAGAATAGCGACATTTGGGCGTCGGGCTTTTGAGGTGCTTCCTCTGATTCCTTCTTGGGTGCTTGTTCCTCCTCTTCGGGGAGAGCAATAGGCTCGGGTCGAGATGGAGGAGTAGGCATCAGCCAGTCGATATCGTCGAGTTCGTCCATCGAGGGTTCATCGGTGTGGGTCTCAGGTGCTTCAGCTACCGTCTCTTTTGCCGGTGTGTCGAAGGTGGCATCAATGCTGCCGTCGGAGAATGTTTCGTTGTCGAAAATGTCGTTGGGAATTTTCGGTTCGGCAGGCTCAACTGCAACATTCGGACCCTGAATCGACGATTCAAGACTCTCAAGTGTTGAGTCGAAGCCAAACGTTTGTGCCACGGCATCGGCTATGTCGTTGTCGATTGTTGAGTCGGAAGACTTTGACGCGTTGTCGGGGGCGACGGCTTGGGCAGCTTGTGCCTCTTTTTGAGCCATAAGATCTTTTAGCATCTTTATTTCGTCGCGCAGTTCCCCTTCCACACGCTTGCGGTCGGTGTTAAGGAAATTGATTTTCTGCTCGTAGAATGCGGCATCGCTCTTGCGGTCGCGCTGTTCGGTGGCAAAGTTGCCGGCTAAGCGGTCGCGTTCCTTTGCGAGGGCTTGATACTCCTTTCGGGCTTTGTCGAGCTCGGCTTCCATTTCGTGCTTTATGCGGTCGATTTCCTCTTTTTTCGATGCGATCAGGCTGTTGATTTCGTTATCTTTGGCTTCGATGGCGCGGAGTCGTTCGTCTTCCTTTATGTCGAGCAGATGTTCTTTTTCTTCAATTAGCTTTGCGTTTTCGTCGGCAGCCTGTTTCAGCGCTTCGGCACGCTCCATGGTGAGACGCTTGATAGCAGCGTCGCGCTCCTGCATCACGCGCATCACATTCTGCTCGGCTTCATTCTTGGCGGCTTGTAATTCCTCTTTTAGCCTGATACATTCGGCAGCATTAGCCTGCGCTGTGGCAGCAGTGCTCTCGTTGTGGGCTTGAAGGTCTTGGATTTGTGCTTTAAGCTCCTTGGTTTCATTGTTTTTCTGAGCTTTGAATTCTTCCACGTGCTCGAGCTGGCGCTCTATCTCAGCCATCATTTCAAGGTTGATGTTGGCCTCGGCAAGTTCGGCTTTCAGCGACTCTATTTCTGCAGCTTTAGCTTCAAGTTCAGCTTTGCCTTTTGCGGTTTCTTCGCGGGCTACGGCAGCGTCGAGTTTAGCGTCCTCTATTTCTTTGCGGGCATCGTCAAGCTCTTTCTTAGAGGCATCAATGGCTTCTTTAGCTTGCTTTGAGGCTTCGGTGGCATCGTGCATGGCTTGGTCGGCGAGCGATTTGGCATCGTCGATTTCTTTCTGCTTTGCCTCCATCTCGCTGCGCAACGCAGCAAGAGCTTTCTCGTTCTGCTCGGCGAGGTCTTTATATGTGGCAGCATCGTCGGCATACACCTGC
>CALZFJ010000350.1 GCA_945645715.1 uncultured Prevotellaceae bacterium
TATGGTATCATCAATCACATTAGGCTCAATGTAACCATCGTTCATTTTTGCCTCTACATCAGTCATTGTGATAAGCTGGTCGTTCTCTCCTGTCAGGTCTATTACCGGTATGCCTGAGGCATCAACTATCACATCAAAGTCGCCATCTACATCAGCATCTACAAGGTAGAAGTCTCCCACCTCCGAATTATGAGCTTGTGCCACAATCATCTGGTCGCCATTTACATCTTGCACCACATCTACACTCACCACATCTTCCACAAGGTCGGGAAGCTCAGTGTCATTGGGGTCGATTTCTATCACAGGCACCGCAGGCTCAACTATCTCGCCCGTGTCTGCTGGATCTGGGTCTGGAACTACCGGCTCCGGTGTTACAAGTCCTGGATCAACTGGCTCCGGTACTTCTGGTTCCGGCGTTACAGGCTCTGGATCAACCGGCTCCGGCACCACTGGTTCCGGTGTTACAGGCTCCGGGTCAACCGGATCCGGCACTACTGGATCCGGTGTTACAGGCTCTGGCTCTACTGGCTCTGGTTCTACTGGCTTTGGGGTAGGCACAGGATCGGAAGTTTCTCCATCCATTGCCACTGCCGTTGCGGTTCCGCCAATTATACCTCCAAGCACTGTCGTTCCTGCCATTTTCATTCCGTCGCCTTTGCCACCAATTTTGCTTTGATTCTTATTATTGTTGTTTTCAATTACTTTAGTTTCCATAATCGTCTTGCTTTTTATAGTTTATTGCAATCAAAAATTACTATATTCTTTCCTTCCTTAGTCGTGATAAGCTGCGGGTGCTGCTTCTGTTGCGTACGGCCTACCACCGATGTGTAAATGTATTTGTAAAGCTCCGAGATTGTAATCTTCTTGTCCTTATTCGCGTCGGCCTTACCCTGAATGCCCAGCAGCAGTGCATTTGAGAAGAAGCCTGCGCCCATCACATTATGATAGTAGGAATATTCGTCCATGCGGCTACTTGCAAGGCACACAACTCCATTCTTGATATACGACTTTAGCGAGCTTCCCGAGTGGCATGCCTCTATCAGCATCACTTTCTCAGGGGCTTTACAGCCATTGAAGCATTTCATTAGTTCTGTGTAGTATATCGGCTTGTCGTAGGCATAAATGCAACCTGTCTCCGGATTATCAGCACCTCCGTGTCCGGCAAAGAAGAATATTATCTTGTCGTTCTTCGTGGCGCCCTTGCATATTGCCTTGAGCTTGGCAAGCACATTGTCGTGGTTAGCGTATGAGCTGGTGAGAATCGACACATCTTCAGTCTGCGTGCGCATCTTCTTTGCGAAGCTCTTAGCATTCTTTGTAGTCTGTGTCACATTATTCTCAGCTTGCTGATATGTCGATACTGCGGTCACCAGCACATATGTTTTTGCACTTGCTCCAAGCACTATGGTAAGTGCTATGATTAGCGAAACAATTTTTTTCATCGTTTACCACGTTTTTGGGTTAGCCAAGCAAGTCACCGTGTATGCAATCGCCTATCTCATTGTCGCCCGGAATCTCCACCTGTGCGACATCCTCTCCCGGTATGGGTGAAGTGGGATCCACGTTAATCGGAGTGTTATCAATCGGCTCATCAATAATCTCTGCCACTTCTTTCTCCTCCACTACCGGTGTCTCAATTTCCTTCACCTCGGCTACATCTTCGGGTGTTGTTGGCTCATCTACCTTCACATCTTTTTCTTCAACCACTGCAACATCTTCCTCACCGATAGGCTTCACCTCAGGCTCTTCTTCTACTTTCACATCGGCTACTTCTTCACTCTTCTCCTCTTCTACTTCCACCACATCTTCCTCTGCCTCTTTCTCCTTGGGAGTAGTATCAGTGGTTGTTGAAACTTCGGATTCCACCTCCTCAGGATCAGCATGAATTATCTCCTCGGCTGCTACTGTGAGTCCCACTGCTGTTGCACCTGTCACTGCTGCCACCTTCAGTGTCGAATTCTTTTCACTCTTGTTGTTCTTCTTCTCGTCCTTGTTGTTTTGAATTGTTGTTTCCATAATTCTGATTTTTTATTGTTAGTAAATTAATTTTTCTGATACAAAGATATATCATCGGCATTGCCGTTTGCAAGTTTTTCAAGGCTTTTGCGGTGAACCATCGGGATTCTTCGGTGAATCCACCCTGAATCGCTCTGACATCGCCTCCTTGTAGCGTTTCAGAGCCTCTTTTGCCACATTCAGCACCAGTATTTTCTGCCCGTCGTAGAGCGCAAGCCGCTGTCGTGGCACACTTATCTGATAGAGGTAGGCGTGATTCACCATGAAGCTCCGGCCTACGCGCATAAAGTCGCACGTCAAGGAGCGTGGCACATGAGCCAATGCCTCACAAATCTTGCTGAGTCCTATCGGCACGTTCACCACAAGTCCGTTGGTGTAATACACCACCGTGTAGTCGTCATCGGCTTTGAAGCATGCTATCTTGCTGCAATCAAGCACCAGCAGCTCATCCCGCCCATTAAAGCATATTTTCTCCATATTTCCTTTAATTTTGTTTATTTCCTAATTTCTCCTACCACTTCTTTTGCGCGGCGGCTCGGTCGTAGTTTAGGTGTTGAAAAACCCGAGGCTCCGCGCGCCCCACTCAGAACACCACCCCACCACCCACCCCCAACAACAAACAAAACTACTACCTCTACATTTTCTTCCATAACT
>CALZFJ010000351.1 GCA_945645715.1 uncultured Prevotellaceae bacterium
ACTCTTTTGCAGTAGGACTGAAAGGAGCACCCGACTTGGTAGCTGCACGAAAGGTGGCAGAACACATAGGCACTGTGCATCACGAGATAAACTATACCGTGCAGGAAGGAATTGATGCCCTGCGTGATGTGATATATTACATTGAGACATACGATGTGACTACGGTGAGGGCATCTACCCCGATGTATCTGCTTGCGCGAGTGATAAAATCTATGGGTATAAAGATGGTGCTTTCAGGTGAAGGTGCCGACGAGATTTTTGGCGGCTATCTCTACTTCCATAAAGCACCGAATGCCAAGGCTTTCCATGAGGAGACGGTGCGAAAAATCAAGAAACTGCACCTCTACGACTGTCTGCGTGCCAATAAGTCGCTTTCGGCATGGGGCGTGGAAGGACGTGTGCCATTTCTCGACAAGGAATTTCTTGATGTGGCAATGCGCTTGAATCCAAAAGACAAGATGTCGCTCAACGGGCGTATGGAAAAATGGATTCTGCGCAAGGCATTTGAGGATATGATTCCTGAGAGTGTGGCATGGCGACAGAAAGAGCAATTCTCCGATGGCGTTGGTTACAGCTGGATTGACTCATTAAAGGCTCTTGCAGCATCGCAAGTGACCGATGAAATGATGAAGAATGCAAAGCACCGCTTCCCGGTGAATACGCCTATGAACAAGGAGGAATACTTCTATCGTACAATCTTTGAAGAGTGCTTCCCATCGCAGACTGCAGCACAGTGTGTGCCGTCGGTTCCGTCGGTGGCATGCAGCACTGCCGAGGCACTTGAGTGGGACGCTTCATTCAAGACTATGAACGACCCATCAGGACGAGCCGTGAAGGGCGTCCATAACCAGGCTTACTAATTAACAATCCTAATACTGAGCGATGCCGGAGAAAGGAGGCGATACTCCCCTACTCCGGCATCGTTGTCTTTCGCCATTGATTCTCTGTCAAGATTATGCCATAACGGCAGAAACTGACAAATTATCCACTTTTGGGCATTGGCACAGAAGTTGTAGCTAATAATTATCGAAACACCGATTCACAATCGGGTTATAACGTGATAATTATTTAAAAATTAAGTATAACTATGAATTTCAACAATTTCACCATTAAGTCTCAGTCGGCTATTCAGAAAGCCGTCGAGACAACACGACAAGGAAAGAATCAGGCGATTGAGCCTGTACACCTCCTCAAAGGCGTGATCAGCGAGGGGGAATCAGTTGTTAATTTCATCTTCCAGAAGTTAGGTGTCAATCCGGGCTTTGTGGCGCAGCAGCTCGATAAGGAGATTGCTTCCTTGCCAAAAGTGAGCGGAGGCGACCCCTACTTGAGCAGCGCATCAAATGATGCTCTTGAAAAGGCATCGGAGTGTGCCCAGAAACGAGGCGACCAGTATGTGTCGCTTGAAATGATGCTGTTGGGTATCCTCGTTTCTAATAACCCCGCTTCCACTATTATGAAGAATGCCGGAGTCACCGAAAGCGATTTCAATAAGGCTGTCGATGAGCTTCGCAAAGGCAAGACTGTGGGCGAGCAAAGTGCCGAGGACCAATACAATGCACTGGAGAAATATGCAATCAACTTGAATGAGCGTGCACGTAGCGGTAAGCTCGACCCCGTTATCGGTCGTGATGATGAAATTCGCCGGGTACTTCAGATTCTGAGCCGACGTACCAAAAACAATCCTATGCTTATAGGTGAGCCGGGTACCGGTAAGACTGCTATTGCCGAAGGTCTTGCACAGCGCATTGTGCGTGGTGATGTTCCTGAGAACTTGAAGAGCAAGCAAGTGTTCTCGCTCGATATGGGAGCTCTTGTTGCAGGTGCCAAGTATAAGGGCGAATTTGAGGAGAGACTCAAGGCTATCGTTAATGAGATAATACAGTCGAATGGCGAGATTATCCTCTTTATCGATGAAATCCACACCCTTGTGGGTGCAGGTAAGGGTGAAGGCGCTATGGACGCTGCAAATATTCTGAAACCGGCACTTGCGCGTGGCGAGCTTCGCAGTATCGGTGCAACTACACTCGATGAATATCAGAAATACTTCGAGAAGGATAAGGCACTTGAGCGCAGGTTCCAGAAAGTAATGATCGATGAGCCTGATGAGGAAAGCGCGATTGCAATTCTCCGTGGACTGAAGGAGCGATATGAGAATCACCACAAAGTGCGTATCCGTGATGAGGCGATTATTGCTGCCGTACAGCTTTCGGAGCGTTATATAACCGACCGTTTCCTCCCCGACAAGGCTATTGACCTTATCGATGAGGCTGCTGCTAAGTTGCGTCTTGAAATTGACTCTGTGCCACAGGCTCTCGATGAAATTATGCGTAAAATCACCCAACTCGAGATTGAACGCGAGGCGATCAAGCGTGAAGGAGACTCTCAGAAGATGGCTGAACTTGATAAAGAACTTGCCAACTTGCGCGACACAGAACGTGAATATAATGCCAAGTGGAAATCGGAAAAGGAGCTCATCAATCGCATACAGCAGAACAAGATTGATATAGAGCAACTTAACTTCGATGCCCAACGTGCCGAGCGCGACGGCGACTATGCCCGTGTGGCTGAGATACGCTACTCGCGCATCAAGCAGAAACAAGACGAGAATGCTCACATTCAGGAACAACTCAAGGCGATGCAAGGCGACAAGGCTCTCATCAAGGAGG
>CALZFJ010000352.1 GCA_945645715.1 uncultured Prevotellaceae bacterium
GTGCCTTCCACATCGCCCTTCACCGAGCAGTTGATTATCTGGCCGTTGAAGATGCGGCCAATAAGGATACCCGTGTAGTCGGCGCCCTTCACGCTGCGACCGGCAGCCACTTCCACATTCAGGTTCTTTATGTAGCCTGCCGAGTAGTTTGAGAAGAGACCGTTGTAGCTGTCGTCGGTATCAGCCCACAGTCCGGTAACGGTGTGTCCGTCGCCGTTGATGTAGGTAGCCACGGTGCTGTTGCGGCCAATTGCCGGCCAACCCGTGGTGGGGGAGTTCTCGCTAATCCAAGCGGAGAGGTCGATGTCGTTCATTATCTTGAAGTAGCCCGAATTGCTTGCGCCCTGCAGGTCTTCGGCAGAGTAGATGAGATAGGGGTCGTCCTCCTTACCGCTTCCCGGATATTTCACCGTGGTTGTAGTCAGGTAAGATGGAGTAAGACCCTCAGCCTTGGCGTAGAGCTGCACCTGAGCACCGCTCTGCAGAGGCTCGGTTGCAAAAGTCCAGCTGTTGCCATTGCAGGCGGTTTCAACAGCATCACGGCCGCGATAGTAGAGATATACCACTCCGCCATCAACGCTGTTTCCGCTAATCTCGGTGGCTTGGCTCACGAGGCTCGAAGTAATCACCGGCGGAGCTGCCTGATATTTCTTGTAGGGGTAGCACTCCGACTCGAGAATGTTCCAGTTATCGTCGAAGTTCCAGCCCCACGCCACATAGTTGGCTTTTAGCTTGAGCATCGACTGCCCCACGCTCGAACCATTGCTGAGGTCATCGACAACGTCTTGAGCCACACCGCAGAGCATCACGCTCGTAGTGGTGAGAGCGCGGTTTCCCTCGGCAGAGCCAAGAGCGCCTATGGTAACTCCATCTTCGCAGTTGCCATAAATTCTGCCTACGTTTTGCTGTCCGCTCACCATGGAGTTGATGGCTACGTTGCTTTGGATTGAAACACTGAAAAAACCTATCTTATCGGCATTGCCTATTATTCCACCCACATTGGTGGTTCCTACCACCGAGGCATAGGCATAACACTTGCTTAGCGTGCCTGAATTTTTGCTGCCTACCAAGCCGCCCACATCGGTAGTACCTTCGATATTGCCGCTGAAGTAGCTATTGGAAAGTGAGGTGGTTGTGCGATTTTCCTCATCTGTCGGTGTCCAATACTTATAACAATCAGTGGCGTCAGAAGTAATTATCACACCATCTCTATATAAATAGGTGCGCCAATTATAAATGCCTAATAAGCCGGAAGAATTAGAGTAACTACAACTTTTTAGAGTATAGGTGGCACCACTACCTTCATCTTTGCCTATTAATCCGCCACAATAAGATTTTGCTGATATATTGCCAATGGCACAGCAGTTCTCGATAGAGTTTGTCTTTTCGCTGCCTTGAACAACATTTCCATTTCTCGGTCCCCACTGTCTATAAAAGGTATCTCCGTAATAACCAGTCTCACTATACCCCTCATACTGCGGTAGGCTTTCGGAGGAAGTGACACAGATAATAGCACCCACGATACCTCCCACATAGTTATTTGCAGTGATATCACCAAGATGGCTGCAATTGCTCATCGAGGCGATGCCACCGATGGTGCAATATCCCACCACGCCACCTGTGTAGTTGCCGCTATTCACAATCTTGCAATTAGAAAATGCCTTGACAAATGTCACCGCTGCACCGCTCGTCAAATATCCGGCAATTCCACTCACGCTGCTTGAACCTGAGATATTTCCAGTGGCTGCCACATCATTGATTGTGAAGGTGCCTTGTCCATATCCAATGACGCCACCCACATTGCCGGCACCGACGATATTGCCCACAAAAGCGCTTCCCGAAATATTGGTGCCTGAACATAAGCCCACGAGACCACCGGTAGTAGAGTTTCCGGTGATGGCATCATTGGCGGTTACAACTACATTGCTTCCGGTGATGGTGCTGCTTCCGGCATATCCGGCAAGTCCGCCCACATTTGCATCGCCCTTGATGCTGCTGTATTCAACAGTTAGATTAGTGATGGTGGCAGAGCTGATGTAGCCGAAGAAGCCCACATAGTCGGTGCTCGAGCGGTTGATGAAAATGCCGCTGATTTTGTGGTTGTTACCATCGAAAATGCCCTTAAAAGGCGAAGAGCTGACGCCAACAGGCATCCATCCTTGACTGGGGTTGTTCTCTGCAATCCAGTCGGTCATGTCGAGGTCTTTCTGCAATCGGAAGTACACACCCTCTTGATTGAGAAAGTTCCCGAGCTGAGCAAGCTGATTCTCATTATAAATGAGATACGGGTCGGATTCCGTTCCGGTTCCGGAGCCTGAGAACTGAGCGAACGCCACAACTGTGTTGAGCATCGCTGCAATTAAAAAAAGATACTTTTTCATACTCTGTTAGTATTTAGTTAATGATAAGTTTTCACACTATTTAGCTATGTCAAACCAATCGCTCATTCGCTTGTTATCCTTGATGCGGTACTTGAAAAGCTCCTCCATCATCACACGGCGATGCTCAGGCTTAGGCTTTCCCTTTACATTAGCCTTCTTTAATCTTCCTGCTTTCCACGCATTAGGGTCACTGATTAATTGGTCCAAGGTGGCATAGTCGGCATCACACGGCTTGAAATATTGCTTCAGGCTGATGCGAGCCTTATT
>CALZFJ010000353.1 GCA_945645715.1 uncultured Prevotellaceae bacterium
CAGGTTGGTGCGTGCATCATCGTTGCTCGGGTCGAGCAGCAGGGCACGCTCATAGCAAAGCACCGCCTTACCCATGTTGCCGAGGCGATAATGGGTGTTGCCCATGTTGTAGTAGAGCAGGCTCGAGGTTCCGTCTTCCTTGGCAGCCTGTTCGTAGAGGCTCAGTGCGCTGTTGAAGTCGTCGCGCTGATATGCGGCGTTAGCTTGGTCGGCAAGGCTCTTCTCGCCGGCTACGGCTTTGTCGGCAGCATTTTGCGTTGTAGCTTGCTCTTGGCTGGCAACTGCCACGGTATCTTGAGCAAATGCAGTGGCTGAAAACAGCGCCACGAGCATTATCATTAATTTCCTCATATTCATTTATGCTTTTTTGCGTTTCGTATTTTCGAGTTTGTCCATCGCATCGGCTGCAGCACTATAGATGCTTTCCATGTCGTTGCCGCTCAGTTCGGGAGCATATTGAGCAAACTCGCAGTTGTTGAGCACCTCAATCACGGCTGCAATCACCTCGTCGGTAGCACCGTAATTGGTGAGTTCGGCTGAGATATTTTCCTTGTTAAGCTCCGAAACGGGGATTTGGATCTTGTCGCTCAGATAGCCCCACAGAGCAGTGAGCACCTCGGCATAGAATTTGTTCTTGTCGCCGGCACGCATCCACTGCTTGGCAGCACGCAAGCGCTTCTGTGCCACCTTGTTGGCACGCTTAGTGCGCATAAGTTGCATGTCGGAGCGAGCTTTCAGCGCCTTGCGGTAGTAGAATAGCACTGCAGCGAGGAGAAGGAGCGGAACGATGTACCACAACCAGTAGCCGAAGCCTTCCACGGCATAGCTGTGCTCCTGCTTTAGGTGGAGGTCGCCGGTCTTTATGTGGAGAATATCGCGGTTTTTCTGCTCGATGCCGCCCTTTGGAGCCTGGCTGGCTGCACCGCTGCCTTTAGCCACCGTGAGGTCATACTTTTGGGTGGTAAGAGTCTCATATTTGCGTGTAGCCGGGTTGAAGTAGGTAAATTCAGTGCCGGGAATCTCATATTTTCCCACAAATTGCGGAATGAACGTGTAGTCGATTGTCACTGTGCCGCTCACGGTGTTACCCGAGGGCTTTGCGTTAATGTTGTTTTGCGGGTCATAAACATCAAATTGCGACGGGAAGCCGATTGTGGGCGACTTGAGATATTTGATGTTACCCGAGCCTCTGATTATGTAGCTGTAAGTGGCAGCCTCGTAGGTCTTGAGCACTTGCGGCTTTATTTCAGTAGAAACTGTGAAATTGCCCACAGCCCCATTGAACGATGCCGGCTTAGGTTCGGGCAAAGGCAGAATATTAACCGATGAAGTGTTCGACTTCACTTGCAGCTGCTTTTCTACCGGCTGTCGCATTATACCGAATGGTGTGCGGAATTGCTCATATTGCACCACTGTCACATCGTAGGTACCTGAAGTGATGGTGAGTTTTCCCGATTGCTGAGGGAAGAGAATGCACTTCTTCAGCTCTGCCACCATGTAGTTCTCGCCATTCACGTGCTCTATCTCGTTTAGGTTGGGCGAAACAGGCAGCTCCTCGATGAGGAAGCCGTTGTACGATGGTTGAATGTTGGCGATGAATTGCGAAATCTGATATTTTGTGTAGAGCTTTATGGTGCACACCACAGCTTCTTGTTCATATACATTGCTCTTTGACAGAATGATGCGTACAAAGAGGTCTTTCGAGCTTACTTGCTTGCCGGCAGTCTGCGTGTTGGCATTGTCGATTTGCACGCTCTGGCTACCTCGGTTATTACCCTGCTGGGCAGAACGGTCGGGAGGCAGAATCTCAATGGTAAATGGCTTGGTGGAGTATTGCTTACCGCCTACGCTCACCGTGGCTGCACCCACTGTGTATTTTCCGGCTTGGTCGGCGCGATACACCATAGTGTATTCTTCCGACGATGAGCTGGAACTTACGCCATTCACCCACTGCGAACTGTAGCTCGACGACTTCGATGGCCCGTAGAGGAGCTTGCAGCCGCCCACCTCGGGTGCTTTGAAGCCATTTCCCTCGGCGTTGCGCAGCGAGAATGAAATCTGGAACTTGTTGCCTTGCACCACTTGTCGGGGATAATCAACGCTGAACGATACATCGGCGGCATTTGCCACCACCGAAATCGCCAGAACTGCAAGGGTAAATATCAATTTTCTAAGCATAATATTCTGTTTGTCTCGTTTCGTCAACTTATTCTTCTTGATTCAACACTACCACTGTCGCTCCGTGCGGCGCCGGTTCTGCTGCTCCTCGCGCATCTTTGCGGCATTCACCTTCTGCTGAGTGGTCTTTTCGGCATCTTGCATCGCCTTCAGAATTTGCTGTGCGTTGCCATCGCTCATGCCCTGGTTCTGCTCCTGAGGCTGGTTTTGGTTAGGCTTTTGCTGCTGATTCTGCTGGTCTTGCTGATTCTTGTCCTGCTTATCCTTGTTGTCGTTGTTGTTTTTGTTCTGGTCTTGTTTTTTCTTGTCCTGGTCCTCCTTGTTCTGGTCTTTGTTCTGGTCCTGGTTCTGCTGCTGTTCCTCCAGCTTCTTCTGCGCAAGGCGCAGGTTTTCGCGAGCCTGGTCATCATCGGGATTTCGTCGCAGGGCGTCCTTCTACATGTTCACGCTCTCCTGGTAGTTT
>CALZFJ010000354.1 GCA_945645715.1 uncultured Prevotellaceae bacterium
GTCGAAGTCCACTCCTGCCATCCAGTTGAAGTCTTTGATGTTCTGCTTCACCACGGCGCCATTGGGCTGCGGCAGCCACAGTCCGGGTTCTTCTTCGCTTTCTATCCACTCGAGGGGTGTGGTGTTCCAGCTGTAGCTGCTCCAGTACATGCCGAAGTGCGGGGTGATGGCAAAGCGCTTGGTGTCGATGAGGCTGTAGCCGAGATTCACCTGCACACCGATGGTGGAGGCGTAGTCGTTGACCGACTCCTCGAGGTTGCGCCCGGCGGCATCGCGCACGCCAAACACGTTGCGCTCGCTCATCTTTGGCTGACCATATTCGATGGCAGCACGGAGGCTGAGCCGCTTGTAGCCGCCGGTGAGTCCCGCCGTGAAGGTGAAGAAGCCGTTGAAATTGTCCTTGATGGTTGATGTGGGGAAAAGTCCGCCCAGACCGATAAACAGTCCGTAGCTGATGTCGCTCGGGGTGACGGTGGGTGTGGGAGGCAGCCCCATCTCCTCAAGATTCTTGCGGGTGAAGTATTCCCACTCCTGAAGCTTCTCGTCGGCTTTGCCGCAGTTGGTCTCCTCATCGACGGCAGCAAGCTGCTCGGCGTAGAGGTTGCGGTAATATTTCAGTCGGTTATCGGCATCGATGCCGGTCATTCCGCTGTTGAGGTCGCTCTGGAGGCGACGGCGCATCAATTCGAGCAGGTCGAATTGCAGCTGGTGATAGCGCAGACGCTGCCGTGTGCACAGCATGGTATCGGCAGGGGCAAACGAGCCGCTGCGCGACATTCGAGCCTCCGCACCAAGGTTGATTTGCATCTTGCCGGCAGTCTGCTGCTGCGACGACGTCAAGATTAATTCGGTTTTCAGAAACGAGGCATCGCCATCGAGCGGTGAAGTTCCGGCAAAGTCGCTCCATCGCAAGGCACGCTCGCTCCATTGCATCACGTCGCTGTTGTCGGCGGCAGCAAAGACTGCTACCTGCGTGGCAGCAATGATGAGCAAACTTGTGAAAATGCGTTTCAGCATAGTGTGTAAATTATTTCCGGGTTTATCATTATTGGGGCAAGGCATCAAGTAGTGATGCCTTTTACCCTATATTATAAGCTCTCAAGAATGCGCTTGAGCACCACCTGGGCTGATATTTCGCGGTTGGCGGCTTCGGGAATCACCAGCGAACGCTCGCTCTCAATCACATCGTCGCTCACAATCATGTTGCGGCGCACGGGTAGGCAGTGCATGAAGTAGGCATTGTTGGTGAGAGCCATCTTCTCGGTGGTAATGGTCCACGAGCGGTCGGTGCAGAGCACTTTTCCGTAGTTAGGATCGGCAAAAGCCGACCAGTTTTTGGCATAGACGAAATCGGCACCTTCGAGGGCGCGGTCTTGGTCGTACTCCACACGGGCATTGCCCACAAACTGTGGGTCGAGCTCATAGCCCTTGGGGTGAGTTATCACGAAGTCATATCCGGCAGCATTCATCCACTCGGCGAAAGAGTTTGGCACAGCCTGCGGCAGAGCCTTGGGGTGCGGAGCCCACGTAAGCACCACCTTGGGGCGCTCCACCGCCTTGTGCTCCTCAATGGTGATGAGGTCGGCGAAGCTCTGCAGAGGGTGCACGGTAGCAGTCTCCATCGCAAAGACGGGGCGACCCGAGTATCGGATAAACTGGTTGAGGATTTTCTCCTCATAGTCGTCGCGCTTATTCTCAAATCGGGCGAAAGAGCGCACGCCAATCACGTCGCAGTAGCAGCCCATCACCGGAATTGCCTCAAGCAGATGCTCAGGCTTGTCACCGTCCATAATCACTCCGCGCTCAGTTTCGAGCTTCCATGCGCCCTGGTTCACATCGAGCACAATCACGTTCATGCCCAGATTCATGGCAGCCTTTTGTGTGCTGAGGCGAGTGCGGAGCGAGGAGTTGAAGAAAATCATCAGGAGAGTCTTGTTCTCACCAAGGTGCTTGAAGTCGAAGCGGCGAGCCTTCACGTCGAGGGCTTCCTTCACAGCGGCACTGAGGTCGCCTATATCGCTGACAGATTTAAAATATCTCATAGTCGTAGTCAGAAAATAAAAAAGTGTAATGTAAAAATCTATAATAGGGGTGCAAGTTACAAAAAAATCTGCAACCGCGCCCCACAATCGCAAAAAAATTCACCTTTCCCACCTGAAAAACGGCTGAAAACGGCTAAAATCAGCAGGAAAACGGCTGAAATCAGCACCACACCATCGCCCACATTGCGCTCTTAATTTCCCACCTGTAACACACTGTAACACAGCAAAATAAGAGCCTTTGGAAAAATAAGCAAAAATTTCCGTGCTTATTTTTCCATTTTTAAGGGAATTAAGATACTCATATTTTTCTATAAGAAAAATTTTTTCTTTATCTTGCCATGTAGAATCTCGCGGATTTTATCTATATTTGTAAATCATTAGAAACTAAAATTCCGGAATTATGGATTACGAGAAAGACGTGAAGATGCTGGGTGGAGTGTTTGAGGCGATGATTCACAACCACCAGACGATGGGAATGGATTACAAGAACATCTATCTCGCACGGGTGGCTGTGGAGATTCTTATGCACCAATTGCCCGACTCGGTTCCGGGCGAGTTTGACGATGTGGCAGGGAAGGCCCGGCTGCTTAATCA
>CALZFJ010000355.1 GCA_945645715.1 uncultured Prevotellaceae bacterium
GATGGTTCACTCCGCCACCTATCTTCACAGCTTCCTTTTCGAGCATACGCATACCTGGGGTAGTCTTGCGGGTATCGAGCACGCGAGTCTTCAAGCCTTTCAGCTCAGCCATATACTTGGCAGTGACAGTGGCAATACCACTCATGCGCTGCATAATATTTAGCATAGTACGCTCTGTCTGGAGCAGCGACTGTACACGGCCTTCTACCACAAAGGCGATATCTCCAGGCTTCACATGTGCACCATCGTGGATAAATACGGTTGGCTTCAGCTCCGGGTCGAATTTCTTAAACACCTTCATGGCGATATCCACGCCTGCGAGGATTCCTTCTTCTTTCACAATAAGCTGAGATTTGCCCATTTCATCGGCAGGAATGCAGCAAAGAGTGGTGCAATCGCCGTCGCCTATATCCTCAGCAAATGCCAAGTCGAGCAATTCATCGATTAATTGGTCTTTAGTCTTCATATTTTTTATTGTATTATTGATTATTGTCGTTTATCTCTACAAAATTACTATATTTTTGTCGAATTCAGGCACAATCACTGAGCTTTATTCATGATGATAAGGCTCGTGATTGATGATAGTCATTGCGCGATAAAGCTGCTCGGTGAAAATCAGGCGTATCATTTCGTGTGAGAACGTCATTTTCGACAGCGACAGCTTTTCATTAGCGCGTGCATACACATCGTCGGAGAAACCATAGGGACCACCGACCACAAACACTAATCGGCGTGGCACTGATGCCATCTTTTTCTCAATGTAGCGCGAAAATTCCATCGAAGTGTATTCCCTGCCGTGCTCGTCGAGTAGCACCACATAGTCACCAGCGTCGAGCGAAGCAAGGATATTTACACCCTCCTGCTGTTTCTGTTGCTTCACTGTGAGGCTTTTGGTGTTCTTTGCATCACTGATATACTGGATATCGAAATTCACATAGTGCGATAACCTACGAGTGTATTCATCAATTCCCGTATTGAGAAACGACTTCCCGATTTTACCAACAACTGCAAGGCTTATTTTCATATTTCATCAATTTGTGAGTCTTCAATAAGTTTCTGGGATTCAAGCTGCGGGATTTCATCAACGTCGAGCAGTTGGGGCAGGGGATTCTTGTCGTTCTGTTTTGCACCGAGTTTCAGCAACTTATTGGCTGTAGTGTTGATGCTCGTGCCGCCATCGGTGATCTTGTTACGGCCATTTTCGTAGGCATCAGTCACTTTCTTCAGCGCTCTACCCATCGCCTCATATTCCTTCCAGAATTGTCCCACACGGTTAAGCATTTCATTGGCAAGCTCAAACACACGCTCATGGTTCTGAGCCTGGGCTATCTGTGTCCAGGTGAGGTTGATGATACGCAGAGCGGCAAAGAGAGTCTGTTCATCGGCGATATACACATTTTTCTCCATTGCACGTCGCCACAAATCGGGCTGAGCGTTTAGGGCAGTCAGAAGCGCACCCGTGTTGGGGACGAACATAATCACATAGTCCATTTTCACCTTTGGAGCTTTTATGTACGAAGAATAGTCTTTTGTGGAAAGCTCCTTAACGTGCTTGGCAATGCTGTCGAGGTGAAGCTTCAAATAGCGTTGGCGCTCTTCTTCAGTGTCAGCGTTCACATAGTCGATGAATGATGTGAGCGAAACCTTTGAATCGATAATTACCTCGCGTCGCTGGTCGAGGTGTAGAATGACATCAGGGCGTAGCATAGAGCCTTCAGCCGACTTCACCACCGCCCCCGAAGCATCTTTTATAGTAGCCTGAGTATCGTAGTGAATCCCCTTGGTAAGTCCCTGTGATTGCAGAAGTTCGTCAAGGACAGTCTCTCCCCAGTCACCTTGCACCTTCGATCCGTGTTTGAACACGCGGGCAAGCTCCTCGGCGCTGCGCTGCGCAGCTTCCGACTGCCGCATCATGTGCTTTATATTAGCCTCCATGGCACTACCGAGCGAAGTTTGCTTTTCGGTGCTTTCCTCCATAGCCTTTTTCATCTTGTCGATTGTCTCGCGCAATGGAGTGACTATCTGCCCTATATTTGTGGTGCTCGATTCGGCAAATTCCTTCTGACGCTCTTTAAGCATTGCTTCAGTAGCGCCTTTCATCTGCGCCTCCACCTTGGCAATCGTTTCATCGAAGCGCTTCTGCATTGCTTCAACAGCCTCATTGTGTCGCTTTTCCTGGGCTTCAATCACTGCTTTGTGGCTTTTCTCCTTTGCATCTGCAGCCTCGTTGTAGGCTCTTTCTTTTTCTGATATAAGTTGCGTAAAATGCTCTTTTTGTTCATTTAGCTTATGCTGCATTTCGGCAACCGATTTATCGTCAAGTGATTTTATTGATTCTTTCAATTCCTCGCACTTATTAATGTAAGCATCGCGTTCAAATGTTACTTTGTTACATTCCTTGGAAAGATTCGACAATTTTTCATTAAGTGAATTGGTTTTATCACTTAATTCGGCAATGGCGGCTTTCGATGACTGCACATCGTTTTCAAGCATCTCATTTCGTGCAGCAATTGCACCAATTTTTGATTTGCCTATGAGCCAACCGATTGCACAACCGGCTACTAATCCTAAAACTATATAAAGTATTTCCATGTACACTTTGATTTTTTATGC
>CALZFJ010000356.1 GCA_945645715.1 uncultured Prevotellaceae bacterium
GGTGTGGGGAAGCCCAACGACAGTGCAATCTTGCTCACCGGAGCCTGTGTGCCTTTTAGCTGCGTCTTTGCGTCCATGATAATCATATTCATGATAATCTCTTGGGGAGTCATTCCGGTGGTTTTGCTTATCACGTTGCAGAAGTGTGACAAAGTGAGATTCACCTCATGCGCATAAAACGATATCTTGTGCTCCTCGCGATAGTTCTCGAATGCAAGCTGCAGAAATTCCGACAGCACTGCATGCTCCCGCGACTGGCTCTCGCGCTTGTTTTCTGTCTTCTGCTTAGCAATTATGTCCGACAGGCTCTCCACAAAAATCTCCATAATGCTCTTTATCACCGATGGGTTGATTGGGAAATTATCCAATCTTCCGGCTCTTGCCAATAGCGACATCGCATCACTATACAGCTCACTCATTTGTGGCTCAAGTGTCAGAACCGGATTTCTGAAGAGCTGCATAGTTATCTTCGACATACTCTTCATGAAATTATTGCTCTGCATAAACTTTGATGAAAAGCCTATGAAACTTATGCGTGTGTCAGGACTGATATACCTTATCTGAATGAAGGTTCCGGGAAGTACAACCACAAAATCCGACTGCTTCACCTCATAGTCCCACAGATTGATTGTGCTCTTCACGCTACCTTGATTCAAATAGGCAAGCACTCCACACTGTATGCGGCACGGAAACTGTGTGTAATTGTTAAGAATGTCGATATTGATGTTGTCATACACCAAATAATCTACCGGCAAGTCAAACATGGGAAGCTTCTCGACTTTCCCACTTTTCTGGAACAAATCTAACATCGATGCTTTGATATTTTTTTGCAAAATTACAACTTTTGTATCAATTATAGCAACTTTTCCGATAAATATGTTCATTTTCCACTACAAAAAGCGTATTTTCCACCTCTGTTTTTTTCACTCTACATGAGATTATTTGTATCTTTGCATTATTCTAACAACCATTATTTAACCTAAGATTTATGCACAGACTTAGATTCTATTCCTCATTTGCAGCTCTGGCTCTTGGTGCCTGCTCTTTTATAAGCGCACAGGCTTTGCGCCTCGATGAGCTGAAAGTCACTACTTATGGCAACAAACAATCACGCGAGTTCTCTTTTAGCGACAAGCACGCCGGTTTCTTCTACGGCATGACCGGAACTGATGACTTCCTCGACTGGAATGCCGGCTGGAACATTCGTGCCCGACGGGTTTTCAACGACTATCGCCTATACTGGAACGGAAGACTCCTTCCACGCCAACATAACGAAACCACAGTCAATATATATCCCGACCGCATGGTCCGCAGATATCCCGGTTTTATCAAGGAAACTTTTTCGCTCGTCGATGAGCAGAAGGTTATCTATATAGCACTCGAGAACCGTGGCAAAAAAGAGCAAATTTTCGGCATCGAACTGCTCGGCGACATCATCTCTAAGCCTTCAGTTGATGGCAACTCTGCCATTCTTACGCCAAAGGAGCATCAGGGAATGGTGGTGAGAGTGGCTGCTATCAATCCCGATGTATCTGTCACTGTCGATGGCAGCATCATCACTGCCGGTGCCGGCTCAGGCGGCTTCATTATCACCTTCGGCGACGCTGAGCAAACCAACCGCCTTGTTGCCGACGCTCGAGCTAACAATGTCGAGTGGCACCAAGCTCGAGCTATGCGCATGCAAAGACTCATCGATGACAACGCGATTGAATCGGACAATCAGATTGCAAAAGGCATATCCTGGCTTATGCTCACTGCCGACGAGCTTGTCACTAAGCAGCACGGCGGCTGGGGCATCTATGCAGGGCTGCCTTGGTTCACCGACTTCTGGGGACGCGATATGTTCATCTCCATGCCCGGCATTGTGCTATGTACAGGTCAATTTGAAGTAGCTCGCGATATACTATCGTCGTTTGCAAAATACATGGACGTTGATCCTGCATCACCCACCTACGGTCGCGTGCCAAACCGCCTCAATCTCGATGGTATCCTCTACAATACCACCGACGGCACCCCACGCTTCGTAATCGAGGCTCTCGACTATCTGCGCTACTCGGGCGATAAGTCTTTCATCAAGTCAATCTACAAGAATGTGAAAATTGCTACCGATGCCTCGCTGAAACTCTACGTAGATGACCGCGGCTATCTCACACATGCCGATGCCGACACTTGGATGGATGCTAAGCGACAAAGCAAATATCCCTGCTCGCCTCGCGGCAACCGTGCTGTAGATATTCAGGCTCTTTGGTACGGTCAGCTCACGGCTGCCGTACAGATGGCTCAGTACATGGGAAAGAAGGACGATGTAGCTCGCTGGCAAGCTGCCGCCGACAAGCTAAAAAGCAATTTTGAGAAAGACTTTGTGGTAGATGGTAGAATTGTGGATCACCTCAATGCCGATGGTTCCCCTGACCACCAGATTCGACCAAACACAATGTATGCCTACGAGCTGATTTCTTCTGATTCACTGAAGATGAACGACTTGCGCACCACTTGGACTCACCTCGTGTATCCTTGGGGTGTGTCGTCGCTCGACCAGATGGACGAGAATTTCCACCCCTATCACGAACAGTGGCACCGCTAC
>CALZFJ010000357.1 GCA_945645715.1 uncultured Prevotellaceae bacterium
AGTGTTCATAGCCATTTTCGCGCAATCTCCCAATCATAGCATGATACATCGCAATGCACATTTCATCGCTGCACTCGGTCAGTTTTCCCGATTCGCGCATACGATAAAGTTTGGTTCCCTCTTCGTAAGATAGATTGTAGCACGAAATGTGTGGCACTCTTAGAGCTATCGCCTTATCGAGAGAATATTGCCATGTGTCGAGCGTCTGACCGGGCAAGCCATATATTAGGTCAATGCTTATATTCTCGATGTCGGCACTCCTGATTGCTGCAACGGCCTCCTCTGCTTGCTGTGCTGTGTGCCTACGGTTGATAATCTTCAGCTCATCATCGATGAAACTTTGTATTCCCATACTCACACGGTTCACACCAATCTCCCGCAATTGTGAGATATATTCACATGTGACATCATCTGGATTAACCTCAATGGTAAATTCTTCTACTTTCGATAAATCTACATTCCTACCGATTCCGGAAGTCAAGTGATCAAGCTGCGATGGTGAGAGAAGTGATGGAGTTCCACCACCAATATATAATGTCGCAACATCATTTCCACCTAATTCATTGGAACGCATAGCACACTCATCGACGAGCACATTCACATACTGATCTTCAAGCCCTCGCGTGCCAATTGAATAGAAGTCGCAATAGATGCACTTCTTCCTACAAAACGGAATATGGACGTAGATTCCAGCCATTACTTTATGATAAGCTTTTCAATCTCGGCGACCATATCAGCAGGAAGTGAAAATCTTGCATCATCACTTTTAGCATCAATCATTTCAATGAAGTGCTGCCATTCGCCGCTGTATATGCGCAACATTCGCTGATGATTGCTCAACAAATCGCTGTGGCTGTGCAGGGTATTGGCATAGCGGTCGCAGAGTTTCACAAATGGAGCAAATGGGGTAGAACGAATGCCCTCATAGTAGCGGTCGGAGGCTCGTTCTGCTCGTGTACGACCTTTTTCGTTGGTGAGAGCATATACAATTTCAGCCGCTGTGTGTGCCTGATCGGCATCCATGAACCCTGACGCCACACGAACGACATCATTGTAGCTCAATCGTGCATCTTCAATGCTATCGTGAAAATATGCACCAAATATCAGCGGCAATATATCTGATTCGCCAATGACCACACCATATCCCCATTGTATCGCAGCATCAGCTACCATATTTAGATGATAGCCGTACGGGAGATGTTCATCATATTTTTGATTTACACTTTCATGTAGTCTCCATGCTGCATCACGAATAGCCAAAATTGTTGCAGTATTTGCTTTAATCAGCGACTGAAATGATGATTTATCCATAAAAATTGACATTGAACTCGGTGTCTCTAACAAAAAAATGCTATATCTTTACAAAGTTACATAGATTTATTGAAATATACAATTCATTTTTCATTCTTGATATCACCAAACGAATTAGAAAAAACATTTTGGCACAAAAAAATGCGAATTAACAAAAAAACAACCTCCAAATAGGGCTAATATGAGAAAAAATGTGTAATTTAGCGTTTGTTTTCCTACCAATAAATTTATGATGATGAGAGATACTATCAAATATGCTTTGCTTTCAGCCTTGCTCCTGTTGCTGTGTTACAGTTGTGGAGGGCTGAAAAACAAATCTTTGGAAATGAGCACTGATTCTGTTGCCCTCCGCACGGTAAATGTTATCGACACCACAAGCTATATGCTCGGCAACGACCACAAATGCAGCGTTACTGCTGAGGCTGCTATAACTTACCCCGATGGCTATAAGGACGAAGACTCTACCCAGAAATTACAGAAGATATTTTCAAGTAGCGTGCTCGATGTTCCTGCCGACAGCATAAAGCTATCTGAAGCTTTCCACCGATTCGTGAAAAACGTCTTGAATCAATATGGCGAAGATGTAGATGAGGTTGAATTTGACAAAGATGAACGCGTTGTAGTGTACAACTATAACTCCCGCACAAGCATAAAGCCCGTATATAACAAAAATGGCATTATCAGCTTCTGCAAAGAGGAGATTACAAAGAAGAACGACAAGGTGACTATGACCTCACATTCCTATATCAACATCTCTCTTCCTTCAATGAATGTGCTGGTGCTCAGCAACTTGTTTCCCGAAGAATCAATTTCGGATATTTCCGACTTGCTGAAACGCAAACTACTTGTTCAGCTTAATGCCAAAGACGAAGCCGACTTGATTGATATGGGATATTTCAACCTCGACAATCTGGTAGCCAACAATAATTTCAGCATAGGTGAAGAAGGAATTACCTGGACTTTCGGCATTTTCGACATTGCATGCTACAGCGTGGGTGAAACTGTGATTACACTCGATTATGAGTCGCTAAAACCCTATATGCTCGAGAACAATGAGATAGCCGACTTGGTTAAATAAATAACTTTCCACCCTAGACCGAATGAATAATGATTGACGTAATTCTTAAATATTTTCCCACATTAAGCGAAACGCAAAAGCAACAATTTGCCGAACTTGGCGTTCTGTATCCCGATTGGAACAGTAAAATAAATGTGATTTCACGCAAAGACATCGACAATCTCTACGTAAACCATATTCTGCACTCTCTTGC
>CALZFJ010000358.1 GCA_945645715.1 uncultured Prevotellaceae bacterium
AACACGAAAATAGGAGATAAACACCCTATGATTAGTGTTTACCTCCTACTCGATTATCGGGTTGTGTTTAATGTCACTTTTTGTGGGCAAGGAGGTATTGGGCAATTTGCACGGCATTGAGGGCTGCACCTTTCTTTATCTGGTCGCCTACCACCCAGAATGAGAGTCCACACTCGCAGGCAAGATCTTTGCGTATGCGGCCCACATACACGGGGTCTTTGCCCGAGGTGAAAAGCGGCATAGGATACTCCTTTTCGGCAGGATTGTCGATTACAACCAAGCCTTCACCCTTGGCAAATGCCTCGCGAGCCTCATCTACGCTGATGGGGCGCTCAGTCTCCACCCACACAGCCTCGCTGTGAGCGCGAAGTACCGGCACGCGCACACACATTGCGCTCACGCTGATTTCGGGCTCGTGCATAATCTTGCGGGTCTCGTTGAACATCTTCATTTCCTCCTTGGTGTAGCCATTGTCCTGGAATACGTCGATGTGAGGAATCACGTTGTAGGCGAGCTGATAGGCAAATTTCTCCACCTTTGGCTCTTTTTCGGCAGCGATATCCACATATTGCTGCTTCAGCTCAGCCATAGCTTGTGCACCGGCGCCGCTTGCCGCCTGATAGGTGGCTACGTGCACTCGCTTAATCTTCGAAATATCGTTGATGGGCTTCAATGCCACAACCATCTGAATGGTGGTGCAGTTGGGATTGGCGATGATGTTGCGCGGAGTGCACAGCGCATCAGCACCATTCACCTCGGGCACAACCAATGGCACATCGTCGTCCATGCGGAATGCGCTTGAATTATCGATCATTATAGCACCATGCTTGGTGATGGTCTCGGCAAATTCCTTTGAGGTACCGGCACCAGCCGAAGTGAAGGCGATGTCGATTCCGCGGAAGTCGTCGTTGTGTTTCAATTCTTTCACTTTAATCTCTTTCCCTCGGAAGGTGTAGGTAGTTCCTGCGCTTCGGCTTGAGCCAAAGAGAGAAAGCTCGTCGATGGGGAAATTCTGCTCCTCAAGAACGCGAAGGAACTCCTGACCTACGGCGCCACTTGCGCCAACAATTGCTACGTTCATTTTTCTTTGTCTTTCTAAATATATATAATAAAATCTTGATTTGTTATTCTTCAGTGTTTGGTGCCTGCAACTTGCCGTAATATAGCTTGTCGTCGTTGATGATTTCAAGACCGCGCAAGAAGATGGAGTTGCGGTGGTTTATCACCATGTAGTAGGCCGCAGGGTCGGTATATACGTCGCGGGCAAGCAGGGCTTTTGTGACGCTGCGTATCAGTTCACGGCTCTTTGCAAGCTCCTCTTCGTTGATTTTCACGCTGTCGCTAACGCCGAGCCGGCAGAGGTCGGAAAGCATCTCGTCGGTCACGGTGAAGCTTTTGTCGAAGTCGGCGACCTTTTTCCATTGCTTGAGAATATCCTTGCGGTGGCTATCCACATAAGATATTACGTAGCGGTTGAAAATGCCCTTTGCCATAAGGTCGCGATAATACTTGGTGTATTCCACGGTGTCGAGAGGCACAAACTCATCGGGCATAATGCCACCTCCGCCATATATGGTGCGATGAGTGTTGAGGGTGGTGTAGCGCAGCGAGTCGGCAAAGTGAATGCTGTCGGCATGAGCCAGCTCACCGTCCTTATAGCGGTTGTAGATGTCTTCGTCGTAGCTCTTTTTGTTGCCTGCCTCGTAGGGCTTCTGTATGCATCGGCCCGAGGGCGTGTAGTAGCGGGCGATGGTGAGTCGAATCATTGAGCCGTCTTCAAAGCGGAATGGGCGTTGCACCAGTCCTTTGCCGAAGGTGCGACGGCCCACAATCACTCCGCGGTCCCAGTCTTGAATGGCTCCCGAAAGGATTTCGCTTGCCGAAGCCGAATACTGATTGACGAGGAACACAGCCTTCACATCGCGCAGAGCACCGCCGCCCTTGGCTGTGGCATCGTATCGGGGTGAGTTACGGCCTTCGGTATATACGATAGTCTGCCCCGGTGCGAGAAACTCATTGGCAAGTTCGGTGGCAATCTGCAGGTAGCCGCCGCCGTTGTCGCAGAGATCGACGATAATTTGCTTCATTCCCTGCTTCTTCAGCTGCTTCACAGCGTCCATAAATTCAGAGTGGGTCTTCTCGGCAAAACGGCTGATGCGCACATATCCGGTGATGTTGTCCACCATATACGATGCATCGATGCTGAAAAGCGGTATGTTGTCGCGCACGATGCGGAAGTCGATGAGTTCGGGCACATTGTGTCGCTTCACTTTCACGAGCACTTCAGTGCCTTTCGGCCCGCGCAAGCGCTTCATTATGTCGCTGTTCTTCATTTTCACTCCGGCGATGGCGGTGTCATTGACCTCCACAATGCGGTCGCCGGCGAGAATACCCACGCGCTCCGAAGGTCCACCCACGATAGTCTGAATCACATAGAGAGTGTCTTCCTTCATGTTGAACTGAATGCCGATGCCGCTGAAGTTGCCTTGTAATGGCTCTTCAAGCTCCTTGGTCTCGGTAGCGTTGGAATAAGTGGAGTGGGGGTCGAGCTTGTTGAGCATACCCTTTATGGCATCT
>CALZFJ010000359.1 GCA_945645715.1 uncultured Prevotellaceae bacterium
ACCAATTCGGCAACTATGCTGTCGCAAATCACCGGCTCATTCCACGGCGAGCTATTGCCACAGCTCATCGCCGGATACTGGAAAGTGTTTGCCCTCATTGCCCTCGGCTACATTCTCCACTTCACCCCGGAACACCTTGAGCAGCGAGCCAAGGCAGTGATGGCACGGGCGCCATTCTGGGCGTATGTGGCAGTGATGGTAGCGGCAATCTACCTCGCCATTCAGATGCGCAGCACCGAGATACAGCCATTCATCTACTTCCAGTTCTGACCCATAAGACATTATTTGACACCTATTTGCGCCAAAAAACGAGGCATAGAATGAAAAAAACGCCCCAAAATGCTTGAAATGTCGAAAAATCGTCTTATCTTTGCACTCGCTAAAAGCACCACGAGTGCCCAAAAGCCGGTCCTATAGCTCAGTTGGTTAGAGCATCTGACTCATAATCAGGGGGTCCTTGGTTCAAGCCCAAGTGGGACCACAGCCTATAAATCAAGCACTTACGAAATGATTCGTAAGTGCTTTTTCTTTTACTTTTAACACAAATTTGAACACAACTCCGCGCCAACTCGTTTATACATCGAATAGTCACCCTCTGTGTTCATGATTTTGTGTTCAAATTCCATTTTAGTTGATAAAATAGCAAATCAGCGCGATGATGAGGGAGGTGAGGAGAATTGCGGAACACACACATCGTTTGGAATACTATGTGGTCCTACACTAAAATAGATGGAAACACTTAAAAAATATACAAAGAATTTATACTGCTGAATGGTTTTATGGGGTGAAAAAGTGGTGGAAAATGGTGGGGGATTGCGAATAATTTATTAATTTTGCGGCGCAAAAAGTTACACATCGGTATTTCTGCGAGGTGATGCCGGTGTGAATTTTTTGGCTTATAGCCTGGATTTTTCTAAAACTATGCCAACTGTTGTGGGCACTGTTTCTGCCAATTAAGGTGGAACTGCTCGCAGGTGGATTTTGGCACTGAACTATTATACTAAACAAAACGATGATTACTTTCACAATAGCACTTTTCACTCTCATTGTGGGATATTGGCTCTATGGCGGATATATGAACCGCATTTTTGCTCCTGATGACCGCCCTACGCCTGCCACTACGCGCAATGATGGCATCGACTACATTAAAATGCCTACATGGAAACTCTATTTGATACAGTTTCTCAATATTGCCGGACTTGGTCCTATCTTCGGAGCTATCATGGGTGCCCAGTTTGGCACGGCTTGCTTCATCTGGATTGTGCTCGGCACTATATTCGCTGGTGCTGTTCACGACTTCTTTTCGGGCACTCTGTCGATAAGAAACAATGGCGAAAGTTTGCCCGAAATCATCGGCCGCTACCTCGGCAAGATTCCGAAGGACGTGATGTGTGTGATTTCGGTGTTCCTGATGATACTTGTGGGAGCAGTGTTTGTGTCGGGTCCTGCCGAACTGCTTGCCAAGTTCACTCCCGACTCCATGGGGCTAACGTTCTGGGTGCTTGTGGTATTTGGCTACTACTTGATTGCCACCATTCTGCCCATCGACAAGGTGATAGGCAAGGTGTATCCGGTGTTTGCCGCAGCGCTGCTGTTTATGGCAGTGGGCATATTGATGATGCTCTACGTTAATTCGCCCGACCTTCCGGAGATGTGGGAGAGCATGGGCACTAACTATGAAGACTCGCCTATATTCCCTGTGATGTTTGTCACCATATCGTGTGGAGCTATTAGCGGATTCCACGCAACACAGTCGCCAATGGTGGCACGCTGCATGAACCACGAGAAGCACTGCCGACCTGTGTTCTATGGAGCAATGGTGACAGAGGGCATAGTGGCACTCATCTGGGCTGCTGCCGGCACTTGCTTCTATCAGGAGCATGGCGGAATAATCGATCCGGCAACGGGGAAGGAATTTACGGGTGCAGCAGTGGCATTCTCGCTGTCGAAGAGCTGGCTCGGCACTGTGGGTGGTGTTCTTGCCATACTTGGAATTATTGCCGCTCCAATCTCCACAGGCGACACAGCACTGCGTGCCGTGCGACTGATGGTTGCCGACTTCTTCAAGATAAAACAGCACACAATGTTGCGCCGCATTGCAGTGTCGATTCCTATCTTTGCAGCCACCACGGCTCTGCTTCTCTACTGCCTTAGCGGAAGCGCAGGCTTCAAGATGATATGGCGCTACTTGGCATGGACCAATCAGCTGCTTGCCGTGTTCACGCTGTGGGCTATCACAGTGTATCTCGTCAAGGAGCGTAAGAATTTCTATATCACACTGATTCCGGCTCTTTTCATGACCCTTGTGTGCAGCACCTACATCATGATTTCGCCCGAAGGCTTCACGCTGAGTGCCGACATATCGAACGCTACCGGGGCTGTGTGCACCGTGATTTCGGCAGTGTGGTTTATTTTGTGGTATCGCCGTGAGCGCAAAAATGTGGATATAGGCATAATAAAGCAATAAATGAGCTTAGAGTGTGCTTTTTTGCCCATGTTTTATTAATTTTGCAATATGATGCAAGAAAAGACACTCATAGTGATTGCCGGACCCACCGGTGTGGGGAAGA
>CALZFJ010000360.1 GCA_945645715.1 uncultured Prevotellaceae bacterium
GCTGCCGGTGGAAATCACCGAACCGGGCAACTACTCGCTCAGCGTCACCTACGACACCAATGAGTCGTATCGCATTAAGTCGGCAGTCGCCAAGGAATCGTTCCTCTTTGAGAACCGCAGCCTATCAACTAAATGGGATAAGTATCTTCCCGGTGAGGGTATGATGGTGTATCGCGTGGATTCTACATCGACATCGCCATGGAGAAACAACACCATCAACTGCAACCCAAGCCACAACTACTATGAGGTGGTTCGCGCAAGGCCAAACACTACCGATATGACCTCATCGGCCGGTGACCCATTCCCCGGTTCCGGAAAAGTGACAAAGCTCACCAATTCAACCACACCTGCCAACCTACTCTCATGGTCGGGCAAGAAGACTCCGCTCGTGCTTTCGGGCATTACTCTCGATGCCGACGGTGTAATCCACTTCAATGTGGGTGAAGACTACTTCGGCTCGGTGAATGAGGACTTTGAGGAAATGACTCCGGGCGAAGCCCAGTCGGAAGGCAAATTTGCTACTTGGACGTTTAATAACGCAAAAGTTGTAACCTGCAGCTCAACCAAGGGTAACGGCGCACAGTCGGTGGAGGTTGCAGCCGGTGGCGAAATTATCATGAGCACCGTTGAGGCTCAATTGATTGAAGAAATCGAATTTGCAGGCTGGAACAACTCCATGAAGAAGTCCCTACTCACCATATCAATGTCAACCGACGAAGGAACCACCTGGACTGAAATCTTCGCACGCGATTCCTCTACTCCCACCTATATGTCGAGTGGTGTGAAAGGCGTGAGATATGCCTTTGTTGCCGATGCACAGGGCAAGGCAATGTTTAAGATTTCGTCATCAGGAAAATGCTACATTGATGACGTTACCATCAGCTACAACGACCCTAACGGACTCTCCGACGTGGAGACTATAAAAGTGGCTGACAAGGCTGCTCCATTCAGAGTGGCAACCAATGGCAACGCCATCAGCGTGACATCGGATAGCAACGCGGCTATTGAGGTTTACGATGCAGCAGGCTTGCTCGTGGCTCGCAGCGCAAGCGGCAACGCCACAATCGCCCTTCCGGGTCGTGGCTTCTACATCGTGCGTCAAGGCGCAGCTTCACAGAAAGTAGCCCTCTAATCCCCCATCAACAATATCACAACAACACCCTGTAGCGCCATCGCCTACAGGGTGTTGTTGTATGCTGCCCCACGCTGTAGCTCCCTCGCCTACAGGGTGTTGTTATATGCTGCCACCACGCTGCCACCGCCACGATGTAGGGTCGCGCCATGGTGCGACCGAAGGGACACCCCGGCAGTTCGTAGCACAATGTAGGGTCGCGCCTTGGTGCGACCGAGCCACTAAGCCCACCATCAGTCCCTTCAGTCCCATTAGTCCTATTAGTCTAATTAGCGGAAACCATTCGGCGGGGCAATGGTGGCGGTGGGGTGCTCGCCGGTTGAGGTGGCGGTGGGGTGCTCGCCGGTTGAGGTGGCGGTGGGGCGCAAAAATTTTTTTTGCAGTTAGGGAAATAAAAAAGGGACAGTCTCACGACTCTCCCATTCCTTAAATACACAATTATCTATAAAACAACTATTTAATACTATTCTTTGCTATATATCATCGTTATATTTGCTTGTATGCGCCAAATTGACACGCAAAATCGGCAAACATAATTATTTGCTGGGATTTCGAGTCATCGAAAAGTAATTTCTCTAAATTGATTGTCTGTAAACAAACCAAAAATATAACGAAGCTATGGCTTCAAACAACAATTTTGATCGAAATAAACCTTTTTACAATGCTTTTTAACCATATAAATACTCCTTTTTGGAGTATTCGCAACAAATAACACTGCAAAGGTAAAGCAAATTTTTTAATCTGCAAAATTTTTGCATATTTTTTTGCAAAAAACTTACACAAAACACTTTAACCCTATGCAAAACGGTCTCTGACTGCCCTAAATTCCACCTTTATTCGCCCCAGAACGGCATCAGCCGACACCTTACCCTCGATACCCACTCGCATGGTGCGTATTTCGGGCGAAAGGATTTTCATTTCTATCGGTCGGGCTACCTCGCCATTCACTTTCACACGGCACAGCACCATACCATGGCATGAATGTCCGCGCTCGCCATAAATGGTGATCACACCTTGCACAAGATCGGCTGCGAGGTCGATTATCACAGCTGTCGGTGTGAAATTGTCTCCCGGCGTAGGTGTGAATGGCATAGTGAGCATCTTCACTGCTCCATATTGCGGCTGCTCGCTACGAGTGCTCAACAGCCGACACTCCTCATCGACAAGCAGCAGCTCTATCCCATCGTGCCCATAAAGCCCCATTGGAAGCTCGCTGCGTGCCGACACTCGCCCGTTCCTATCTACAATGGCGATGCTATGGTCGCTTCTGAGCAGCCACACTTCGTCGTGGATAGCTTCATAGCCTGCCGATACCACCTTTCCCAACCCTCTCGCCACTCGCTCCACCTTGTATTGGTTCACAAGGCACAATTCTCCGCCATCGGTCACAAACATCAATCGCTTTGCCGTATTCACCGGATCACTGCCCGGTG
>CALZFJ010000361.1 GCA_945645715.1 uncultured Prevotellaceae bacterium
TATTCGAGGGCGTAACCACTGGCACATCTATCGGGTTCATTATTGAAAACGAAAACCAACATTCAGCCGACTATAGCAACATCAAGGATGCGTTCCGCCCTTCTCACGCCGACTACACCTACACTACGAAGTACGGTCTGCGCGACTATCGCGGCGGTGGCCGTTCGTCGGCTCGCGAGACTGCTGCACGTGTGGTGGCAGGAGCGTTTGCACGCCAGGCTCTCGCACAACTCGGAATCGACCTCTATGCCTATACTTCGCAGGTGGGTGAGATTGCACTAAGCCGCGACTATCGCCTATACAGCCGCGATGCAATCGACACAAACGCCGTGCGCTGCCCCGATGCCGCAAAGGCTGCCGAGATGGAGCAGCTCATCAAGCAAGTGAAGGGCGAGGGCGACACCATCGGCGGAATTATCACCGGAGTGATTACCGGAGTGCCGGTGGGACTTGGTGAGCCGGTTTTCGGCAAGCTCCATGCCATGCTTGGCGCCGCCATGCTCAGCATAAATGCCGTTAAGGGCTTTGAATATGGCGACGGATTCGACTTTGCCACACGTCGTGGCAGCGAGGTGAACGATGCTTTCACTACCGACTCCGCAGGGCGAGTGCGCACTGCCACCAATCATTCGGGCGGCATTCAGGGTGGTATATCTAATGGCGAGGATATCATCTTCCGCGTGGCATTCAAGCCTGTGGCAACCCTCTTGCGCGACGTGAACACCATCGACAAGGACGGCAACAGTATCACGCTGAAGGCTCGCGGCCGCCACGACCCGTGTGTGCTGCCTCGTGCAGTGCCTATAGTTGAGGCAATGGCGGCGATGGTGATTCTCGATGCCTATCTGCTCAATAAAACCACGCACCTATGAGCGACGGAACAACTTCTAAGGCTTCGCCTGCCGGCTTTGCGGATTCCAACGACCGCACTGTGGGGCTGATTCCGGCAGCGAAGCCTTTTTCTGTATCCAAGCCTCAGCCTGCCGGCACGAAGCCATATCGCGACTTCAGCGACTTCCTCGGTGAGCATTTCGCCGGAAAGGTGCAGAAAATATCAATCAATGCCGGTTTCACCTGCCCCAACCGCGACGGCTCTAAGGGGCATGGCGGCTGCACTTATTGCAACAACCAGACGTTTAATCCCGAATATTGCAGCACCTCAGCCTCTATCACCGAACAATTGGAGAAGGGCAAGGCGTTTTTTGCACGCAAATATCCCACAATGCGATATTTGGCTTATTTCCAGGCTTATACCAACACCTACGCCTCGGTGGAACGGCTGCGGGCAATGTATGAGGAGGCTCTGTCGGTGCCCGATGTGGTGGGACTGATAATTGGCACTCGCCCCGACTGCGTGCCCAACGCGCTGCTCGACTACCTCGCCGAACTTAGCCGCCGCACATTCGTGATGGTGGAATATGGCGCCGAAACCGCCAACGACCGCACTTTGCAGCTCATCAACCGCGGACACTCGTGGGCCGACACCGCAGATGCCGTCGCCCGCACCCACGCCCGAGGAATCTTCTGCGGACTTCACCTTATCTTAGGTCTTCCAAACGAAACAATCCACGATTTCCGAGCCACGATAGATGCCGTAGCGGCATTACCTATCGACACGCTCAAGCTGCACCAGCTGCAACTCATTCGCGGCACACGTCTTGCCCGGCAAGTTGCCGACGGAGAAGTGACCGTAGCGCAATGGAGTGCCGAGGAATATGCCGACGTTTGCATCGACCTGCTGCACCGCCTGCCGCCCCACATCGCTGTGGAGCGCTTCGTGTCGCAGTCGCCCGCCTCGCTACTCATCTCCCCACGCTGGGGACTGAAAAACCACGAGTTCACCCACCTGCTCCACCGCCGCCTCACCGCCAAGAGCAATTCTTAGTGCGACGCATTGTAGCCCTCCGCAGGCTCGGCAGCAATCGGGGCTGATTCCATGGGCTGTGAATAAGAGGAGACGTGGTCACGGAGAAAGACGCGATAGAGCGTACAGGCAAGCGATTCAAGCGTCTGCTGCCTCAGTGCCGGTTTCAGTTGGCACTCCCATATTGTAATGCAGTGCCAGCCCATCGCGGCGAGCCTACGCTGCTCCTCCACGTCGCGGGTCTTGTTTCGCTCAATCTTAGCACGCCAGAAGTCGGTGTTGGTCTTGGGCAGCACAAAACAAGAGCACCCATCATGCCCATGCCAGAAGCAACCATTCACGAAGATGACAGTGCGATACTTGCGCATCACAATATCGGGGTGTCCGGGAAGCCGCGGGTGGTTAAGCCTATAGCGGAAACCGCGGGCAAACAGGAACTTGCGCACCAGCAACTCAGGCTTGGTATCCTTGCCCCGAATCGACGCCATGCAGCGATGGCGTTGTTCCTTAGTCATCTTATCCATATAACACACAGTAACACATTCTCCCTGCAAAAATACACAAAAAATCACTTCTCAGAGCAACTTCCCTAATTAAAAACCTCCCAACGGTCAATCTACTCACGGCTCTTTCATTCAAGGACATAATGATGACAAAGGCTCCCTTGCCCGATTCAGTGTGAATTGGGCAAGTTTCTT
>CALZFJ010000362.1 GCA_945645715.1 uncultured Prevotellaceae bacterium
CAAGGATCGGGGAGAGATACAGTTTCTCACTCCCTATGTTGATTTGGGTCACATCAGTGGCCCACTTGCGATTGGGAGCATGTGCTACAAAGTCCCGGTTGATGACATTGGGAGCGATGCGTCCTACTTCTCCTTTATACGAACGGTAGCGCACTTTACGGATTTGGCTTTTAAGACCCATCTGAATCATCAGACGCTGAACTGTCTTATGATTCAGAATGGTATCCCTGTTGCGCAACTCGGAAGTGATACGACGATAGCCGTAGCGCCCTTTATGCTCATTAAAAATCGACTTAATCATGTCTTTTTCATCAGCGTACTTATCTCTTGTTTTTAATCGCTTTAAATGATAGTAGAACACGGAACGAGCCATCTTTCTTAACTTCAGAAGCAAGTCAAGAGGATATTCCGACCTTAGTTCGTCGATGGCTTTTGCCCATTGAGCCGTGCCCGGGCTTCCTGTTCCTCGACTAAGGCCTTCACTTTTTTTAGCAGCGCGTTCTCCGCCCTTAGGCGTAGGTTCTCTGCCTGAAGTTTCTCCAGTTCTGTTTGCGGTTCTCTTTTCTTTGGTCGTGCCATATCTTTGGGTGGTCGTCCTCGTCGTTTAATTGCTCGCAATGAATCATATCCATGGGAACGCGCTTTGCGCACCCAGGTCTCAAAGGCCGTTCTGCTAATATCATTCTCATTGCAAATATGCCGCAAAGATACTCCTTTTTCAATAAAATCGCGTACTAACTTTATTTTAAAGTCTGACGAAATCTTCTTTTGTGACTTGCTATACAGTCCTCCTTCACCGTATTTGCGATAACGGTCTATCAGATTTTCTAAGTAATGCTGCCCAAGATGGTACTGTGCGCACAATCGACTCTGGGGTACCCCAGAGAGTGCTTGGCTTACTATTTTGAGCTTCTCTGTGAATGTCCTTTTCATAAACAAACTGCACTCCAAAAGTTTTTTGTCTAACTTTTGGGGTGCAGTTCAATAGATGCCAGCCCTAATTTTTTAGAATCTAAAAAAGTTTAGCGGACAGTAATAATTAAAAACCTAAAAAACTCAATGAAATATGCCTCGAATTAAGAGCGGATTCACCGGGGAGCGCTCGCTTGTGCTGCCTAAGGTGGTGACTGATATAATGCAACACGATGTGCTGGTGTCGATTCTCTATATCACCGACATCGGCTACTATCCTAAGGCTCATAATCACTATCGTGAACGTTGTGAGCCTATCGACCAGTATGTGTTTATATACTGCATCGATGGCTGTGGCAGATATGAGGTGGCGGGTAAGCACTATGAAATCGGTGCAAACCAGTATTTTATTCTCCCTGCCGGGATGCCACACCGCTATGAGGCCGACCACGATAAGCCATGGACTATCTATTGGATTCACTTCAAGGGCGAACTTGCAAAATATTACGCTCAAGATGCCATTGTGCCTCAGACGATAAACCCCGGCTTGCACTCGCGCATCAGCAATCGAATAAACCTCTTTGAGGAGCTGTTTAACTCCCTGAATGCCGGATACAGCATTGAGAACCTGCGCTATGCCATGACTCTCTTCCACCACTATCTTGGCTCGCTGCGCTACATTCAGCAATATCGTGAGGTGGGAAAGAGTGCCGATAGCTCTAATGCCGTGGAGGCTGCGATTCACTTTATGAAGGAAAACATGGAGCGACACCTCACGCTTGCCGAGATTGCAGCCTATATCGGCTACTCTGAGTCGCACTTCTCGATGCAATTCAAGCAGAAGACCGGGCATAGTCCTCTGGCTTACTATAATCTGCTGAAAATACAAGAGGCGTGCAATCTTCTCGATAACACGCCTATGAAACATAATCAGATTTGCTACAAGCTCGGCATTGACGACCCATATTATTTCTCGCGCCTTTTCACGAAGATAATGGGTATGAGTCCGCGCAATTACCGTGCCCTCCAGAAGGTGTAGCCATCTGTTATTTCAGATAAAGCTCATCGATGAGCAGGGGAGTGGTCGATTGGAAGCCGATTTTTATCGACTTTACCGATGTGCTCCACTCAATTAGCAGCGGTTCAATCCATGTGTCGTGGAGTGAATTGGGGTGCTGCGCCATTTCCTTGATTTGAGCGAGGCTATAATTGCCATCGTCTCCGGCAGTGTAGATATACACTTTGTAGGGCATGCCGATGCCACGCTTTGCGCAGTTGAGAAGTCGCATGAATATGCTTCCGGTGTCTGCCTTGCCGAGATTGACGGTAATTTCGTTGTAACCTGCCTCAAAACGTTTCCATGCAGCATTTTCGGGATTCTCATCGCCTGTGATACCGTCGGTGAGGAATGTGGCATCGCCGTTTTTCACTGCGACCGATGCTATTGCTGCTGTGTTGCTGCCGAGGGTGCCGGTGAGCGACTTTTCGAGCAGTTTCAGCGTGCGGTCGCCGTTACGCCACGCGAGATATTCCTGTGCGGCACGCTCCGACACTTCGGGCTGACCGAGAGGGAAGCGGTCGGCATTTAGGCTCCATATTCCGGGAGTCATGAATGAAATGATGCGCGACACACCGCCCTCG
>CALZFJ010000363.1 GCA_945645715.1 uncultured Prevotellaceae bacterium
GTTCATATCCCCTACGAGCGGCGTGAATGGCACCAATCAATTGCTCGATATCACCATCATCGCTATGCAAATCACGACAGCTCTCATACTGTTTGTCATAAAGCTCACGCGAACCGTGATGCAGACGCTCGGCATAGTCGTCGGGGATAAGAAGAACCGAACGCTCGGGCAGAAATCGCTTATACTCAGTGAGGAAAATGCGCACTCCAAAGAGGTCGAGATCGCCAAAGTGAACATATTGATTATCAACCGTCTGAAGCCATGTGCGCAAATCGGTAGTCAAGGCATATCGTGCCACAAACAGCAAGCGTGGCACTACGCTCAGCCGTAAAATCCTACTCAGATTTCGCTCAAAAAAAGCACGCTGCCGACGTATTTCATAGAAGTTTTCCATATTCTCGATGCCCACTATAACCACATCGTCAGGTATCTCAAATTCATTGAAATCGGCAATAAAAAGATATGTCCCTTTCACCGGTGCTACCACCATTTCTATCCCACCCATTCGGCAAGGGATGGGCTCATAGCTATTCACCAAGAATCCGGGATTTGTGCGGTGCTGTGAAGCTTTTGAGTCACCGAATGCATGTACCATTTCGCCACGGCTCATATCATCACCTTCCACAAGACGCTGTGCAGCATCAAGGTCGGCAAGCCGATGGTCGATTTCCGATAGACTGCGCCAAAACGCATCCTTATGACTCACCTTATAACTGTGTCGCGTGCCTTGCGGTATGTCGAGCAAAACGCCTTCTTCCACAAGCCGTTTCACCCAGCTATATTTCATCTCTGAGGCTGTTACCGCCTCGCCCATGCCCAATCGCCTAAGCAACCTAAGCAGTTTTGTTGTTATATTAATCATTTTGCTGCAATGCCATTGTTCGTGACGATAATATTTCCTGCACCTGTGTGTGCGACTCCTCGTCTTTACTTAGCACATAGAGGTGGCGGTAGAGATTTGGCTTATGAGCCTGCGGCGATGAATTGACGATGCAAATGTCGCGGTCGGCAGCAAATTGCAGCAAGCCGGCAATATTCTCATTCGACAAGCGGCCAATCTCGTCCATCATGCAATGAATCAAAAATTCTTTAGAGTGGCGCGTTGCACGCTGCTTAAACACATTGATAAGCATAATGTTGATAATCGCCTTAACAAGCACATCGGTTCCATCCGACCCCACCATCTTGAAGTTATTCGTAAATCCACTGTCGTTATCGTTCTCCTTCACGCGTATTTGCAACGTGAAGAGATCGGTAAGAAACAGTTCATTCACGTCGCTTTTCTCGCTGAGAATCTCAGAGAGCCGCTTCAAGTAGTTCACGGCGTCTTTATTGGCTCGCCGGTTCTCCTCAATAGAGGTAAACAGATTCATTTCGCCCAAGCTGTCTGCGTTCTCAAGATAGAAATCAGTCACATTTTGCAAATTGGTTATTAATGAGTTTTCATTGGCAGTAAGTCTCAGCTCTATCTTCTTTATCACTCCGGCAAATGCCTTGTGCTCAAAGTCGTAGTTGATTTCATTAACAATCTTCATGATTGCCGATTCTTTACCCTTGAGGTCGTTGAAGCGCTCACCCACAGTCTTGATTATGTCGGCATATATCGTGTTGGTCAATTTCTTGTATTCCTTAATCTTGTTATTCGACACAAAATCGTTTACGCTCTCTGCATAGCGCAAAAAATCTTCGTCGTAATCAAGTTCGGTTGGGAATTTAAATGTATTGTTGTCGGAAAACAGGTCCTTGAAAGCAATTACGTGAGTGTGCAGCTCTTTGAGCTTATTGCTTATATCAAATTGCACCGACATCAGTTTTAAGTGAATATCCCCACACTCTTCGCCATTCTTGATATCTATTGCCGTGTGAAACGCCTCGGGGCAGCTCGAGCTTTCCACAAATTCCTTCGCCTTCGCGAGCCCATCTTCCCGGGCTTTAACCAAGGTTTTGGCATCTTCCAATTCCTGCTGCTTGCTTTTTAGGGCGGCATTCTTCTTCTCGCATGCAGCCTTATAGTTTCCCTCAATATTGTCGCGCTTGGTTTCAAGCTTTGCCTTCTCCTTCACATATTCAGGCTCCTTGCTGATAACCTCTGCAAACTTGTTCTTATAGATGGCAATCGTTTCCTTATTCTTCTCGATTGTATCCAATGTTGCCTCTACCGAAGAACGCTGTTCCTTGTAGCCATTTAGCAAATCTACATCTACGCCCTCATCTTTGAGCGCTTTGTTGCGTTGCTCCTGCACATTAGCCTTTTCGGCATCGCGCATGGCACAATATTCTTCCAGTTCCTTCTTCTGCTTTTCAGCGAGAGCATCATATTCCTTTTTGAGAGCCTTCACTTCGGCATCAAATTCGGCATCAACACGTAGCCGTTGCTTCTTTCTCGCTTCATCAAGCCCCATTTTCTCGTTCTGTGCCTCCTCAAGCTGCACATTCGCTATGCCTTTTGCTTCGGCAAGTTCTGTGAGAAGGCGGTCACGCTCGGCATCTTGGTTTTGTAAAGCTTCGGTGAGTGTGAGATTCGCTTTCTCAATAGTCTGAGGCAGCAACA
>CALZFJ010000364.1 GCA_945645715.1 uncultured Prevotellaceae bacterium
GGGTGAGAATGTCGATGTCGTGAGGTGAATTGCCGCATGAAGCTGCATTGGAGCAGCATTTTCTGTCGGTCAATCGGGCAACAAATTCTTTTTCAATTTCGCCTACGGCAGAGTCATATTCCTTTTGGTCGAAGTCGCGGCCTTGTTCCACGGCAATGAATGCCTCGTCGAAATAGAGCTGCCAGCGATGGTCGTAGTAGCCCACGTTCAAGCCCGCCCATGAGCGGCTTGCATAGTCGTTGAGCTGACCTTTTCCACCCCAAGTGGTAATGATGTTGCGGGCATCGTGCTCATAGTAGTCGCTTTCAGCCTTGGTGGAGCCGAGATTTCGGGCCGTGGCGAGCCATGTGTCGAGGCGACTGTGGCTGTGGCAGGCGCAAATGGCGTCGATGTCGCGGATAAGCTCTTTCATTTCGGTAGCATAGCGGCGCATTGAGGCAAGGTCGCGGTTCTTAACGGCTTCATCGAAAGCGATACAGTCGGTGAGGAAACGGTTGCCGAGAACTTGACGACCGACTACAACGAGGTCGATGATGAAAGCGTCGGTGGTAGCTTCGGGAGCTTTTATCAGCCACGACCAGGCTTCTTCGAGATGGCGTGGATTGTAGTCGAGATGATAGTACCAGCTGTCGGTCTCGCCGAATCGGCCACGGAAGCATTGCAGCGTGCCGGCAGAGTGGGAGTGGGTGATATACACATCGTTGTAGAGAATCTCCCATGCCTTCCGCGCAGCCGGGCAAAGAGCACCATAGTGGCGGTCGGCGATGGAGTGGGCGATTTCGATGGAATCTTTTGCAGGGAAGTTCCATGCGGCAGAGAGAATTTCCTCGAAAGGAGCTTGCTGAATGTCGAGTCCTTCGAGCGTAGAGCCAACGCCGGCCAGGTTTTTCCCGCCATTGGCAAAAGTGTTTTCAAGGCGAGCGAGCGACTCCTTGGTGTTGGCACGCATCGCGGTGTTACCGCCAAAGTTGCCAAGGTAGCACCAGATGTAGGGCTGTCCGTGGAAGCAGTTGGTTGTCGGCCATAGTTCCATATAGTCGCAATAATAGTCGAGCAGAAGCATTCGTCCCTTGGGTACGCCCGATAGGAATGCCTCAAGGCGCGGAGCAGTCCACTTTTTGCTGTCGTAGTAGAACATCCACGTCATTTGCAGCCACACAGCTTTCTTATCGACGGCAGTGAGAGTGCCATACATCTGCGCAGCCACGCGCTTGAGGTAGTCGGGTTCCCAACTTGGAGGGTCAACCTCATTGAAGGGATCGACGCCATAGATGTGGTCGGTACCGAAGAGGCGAGTCTGCTCCTCAAGGAAAAGCTTCTGTATTTTTGCAAAAAGTGGCTCGGAAGGGTCGAGGAAGTGGCAGCGGTATTTGTCGTCGAAGCCACCCCAGCTGCCAAGATATTTGATGTTGGCATCGGGGAAAATATCTTTCAGCTCGGCAGGGACGTGTCCGGCAAATCCAGGCAATACGGGGCGCATATTCAGCTCGCGTTCGCGCTGCAGAATCAGTTTCTGCAGCTCAACCTGACCGTCGAGCCACGATTTTGGCAGTGGACCGTTCCAGCGGTCGATATTAGCCATGCGGTGCCAAGGAAGATATGAAGGACCCACGAAGTAGGAGCGCACTTGCTCGTCGGTCATTCCGAGGGAGCGCCACACGTTGTACCACACAGCTTCCTGCCCGGTGATAGCAAGAGGCATATTCACACCATTGAGTGCCATCCAGTCGATGAAGCGTTCCCAGTCACGCCACTGCCAGAAGGGCATGGTGTAGCCGTAGGTGCAATAGTTGAGGAAGAAGCGTGTGTCGGTGCGGGCTTCAATGGTTTCCTTTGAGGGGACTATCGGGAGGGTGTCGGGCAGCGTGACAGTTTTCCCGGCATACCATGAAATGGTGGTGAGGCAATATTTCTTGATATAGTGGTTCAATCCCATAGCCATAGAGTTGGCATTGTTCCCGGCAACGATGATTTTGCCGTTTTCGCTCGATAGTGAGAAGCAATCGGCGGCTTTTTTGCCCGATTTGAGTTTGCGGAACTCAAAAGCAGTCGAGCGGTCGGGAATTATGCGCTCTGCCAGAGCCTTAGCCGCTGTTATGTCGGCATCGGGGACTTGCGGCTTTGCCGCAATGGTTGCTACGAATGACGATGCCATAATCATAGCCACAATGGATAGAAGTTTTTTTTTCATAATATCAAGTTTTTTTGGGGGGTTAGCGGGATTCGGTAAGGGCGAAATCGACGGCGCGGTTCACATAGTCGTTGAATGGCTTTACGGTGCGGAAGATTTCGGCGAGTCGGTGGGCGAGATTGGGTGAGGTGACGAAATCGTCATCGACTGTGGCGGTGAGGCAGTAGTTCTTGAGCCTCATGAAGTCGGCGTAGGGGGCATCGGCAGGATAGCCTTTTGGCACTTTCTTCAAGGCACCGTCCATGTCGATTGCGAAACGCGGGTCAGCGACACCGAGCACCTGCGATGAGAACTCGTCCCAGCCGTCGCTGATGTCCTCGCGAAGAATGGGAATAACGCCGGGATTGTAGCAGTAG
>CALZFJ010000365.1 GCA_945645715.1 uncultured Prevotellaceae bacterium
GCATACCACTTTCTCAGGAGGTTCTGGTAAGTTGAACGAAGCGAGTTCAGTTCACTCTCAGCCCTGTCGGCACGAGCGGTTTCGACATTCTTGGCGTTGCGCAACGCTCTACGGCGTTCTCATCAATGAGTGTCAAGCGATATTTGAGTCCATTCACTTCTTCTGTGAGGGTGGTTACTTTAGCGCGAAGTCCTCGGATTTCAACATTCTTTGATGAGATGGTTCCTTCCTTGCTCTTCAACTCATTGGAAAGGTTCTTGTTCGTGTCCCATGACATGCGGTACTGTCGTCCCAGGATCTCGGCTGTGGGTTCACTCTTCCATTTCAATCCCGATGCTTTGATGAAGTTGCCAATGGTTTCCTTGACACCAGCATCATAAGACTCTTTGAGCTTTGCAGTTTCCTCCTTCTTGTACTTGCCTGGCTGGAAGATCTTGGCGAGGAAACCAGATTGAGCAGTCTTCAAATCCTTCAAGGCTTTCTCTTTTTGTTGAGTAGCAATAGATGTTTCTGTTTCAATCTCTGCTTTCTCTGCAAATCGTTGATAAGCGAAGTGTTATACTTCAGCACACAAAAAAAAGCGGCGGGAATTGCTTCCTGCCGCTATTTTGAGGTCCCTGGCGGACTCGAACCGCCGTAGACGGTTTTGCAGACCGTTGACTAAACCACTCATCCAAGGAACCGTTTTTCTCTTTTGCAGTGCAAAGTTAAGGCTTTTTCCTTAATTGTGCAAGCAATCACAGCTATTTTTTTAGCTCACAGCCGCTTTTTTCAACGCTTTTTCTATCGGATTTAGCCTTGCGCTTATCGCAACACTCTCGCAATGAGCAATCTGAGCACACGGCATCGCCCTTGCCCATTCGAGCCAAGCGCAACACAATCAGCACAAGCACCACCGCAACTATGGCGGCAACTATCACATATTGCACCGTCAGCCCCATAGCGCACGCAATTTCAGGTATTCACTCTCAAAATTGGGCGTAAACACACCTTTACCAATATTTGCATCTATCTCCGGTAAAGTCCAGAATCGTCCTTCATCAATCTCCACCGGGTCAATCACTATCATCGACTCATCGACAACTGCAGTGAAAGCATTCACCAATTCGCGCTCAATGTCGCTCTCGTGCACATAGCTGAAAAGTGGTTCGGGAGTAAATCCTGTGAGTCCTAGCTCCTCTCGAGCCTCTCGAAGAAGCGCATCGTGCACCGTCTCGCCAAAGTCGATGTGTCCACCCACAGCCGTGTCCCACTTTCCGGGCTGTATATCCTTTGTCATCGACCGTTTCTGCAAAAACAGGCGGCCTTCAGCATCGCGCACGTGCAAATGCACCACGGGGTGAAGCAATTTGCTGCCTGAGTGGCACTCGCGGCGCGTAGCCTGCCCCACCACTTCGCCCAACTCATTCACAAGTGGAAAAATCTCATCTTTCACCATATTATAATCATATATATATTATCCTACAATTCACACCACATAGCGAGGCTCCACACCTCTTACCTCTTACCTCTCACCCCTTACCTCTCACCTCTTACCTTTTTAGCCAACTCATCGGGCTGCATATCAGCCGGATATTCGCTGAACGGCAGCAAGAAGCCGCAACCGGAGCGGAACTCGCTGCACCCATAGGCAGTACGGCCCCGCAGCAAGTGCCCTTTCTTGCACAGTGGGCACTTTATCTGCTCAATCGCAGTGATAGGCTCAGCCTTAGCCCGTGGCTTGCGAGGTGCCTTTGGCGCATCGGGGTCTTTAGCCTTGCGCTTTGGCTTGGTTTTCTCCTCTTCTTCAATCACAATGCCGCTTGAAGTGTTGTCCTTGAGCACATTTAGCACAATCTCGTTGATAAGCGTCTTCAGCTCGTCAATAAACTGCGCCGGGTCATACTCCCTGCGCTCTATCTTGCGCAACTTGTTCTCCCAAAGTCCGGTGAGTTTTGCCGACTTCAGCAATTCCTCCTTTATTGTGTTGATTAGCGCAATTCCGGCCGTGGTAGCCACAAGGTTCTTGCGCTCCTTGCGTATGTAGCGGCGCTTGAAAAGCGTCTCGATAATCGCCGCGCGGGTCGAAGGACGACCTATGCCGTTTTCTTTCATTGCCTCGCGAAGGTCTTCCTCCTCCACGAGCTTGCCGGCAGTTTCCATCGCACGCAGCAGCGTACCCTCGGTGTAGGGCTTGGGGGGCTGTGTGGCTTTCTTCAGCAGCGACGGCTCATGCGGTCCGCTTTCGCCTTCCACCATGGGTGGCATGTTGCCATTATCGGCATCGCTATCGGCATTTTGCGCCTCGTTTTCGGCTGGCTTATCCTTGGCATATACATCGCGCCAACCGTTATATAGAATCTGCTTTCCTGTAGCCTTAAACTCCACTCCATTCACATCAGCCATAACCGTAGTCTGCGAGAACTCACAGTCGGGGTAGAAGGCAGCGATAAACCTACGTGCCACCATATCGTACACGCGCTTCTCCTCCTGAGTGAGCGGCACCGTCTGTGGCTTCACATTGGTGGGAATGATGGCGTGGTGGTCGGTCACCTTTGAGTT
>CALZFJ010000366.1 GCA_945645715.1 uncultured Prevotellaceae bacterium
GCAAAGGTACTACAAAAAACCAATACCAACCAAATATTTCCACAACTTTTTTTCAGGAATTTTTCAGAAAATTCCCCAAAGCATCACATATCAGCCTTTTATCCATCCAAAATTTTTATGCTCTACAACATATTTTTCTCTCCCCACCCTTACTGAGCCACACATATACTATCTGACCTCATTCAAAGTGCCTAACCCATACCTCCTCATTTGCGTCAATGCAAAAAACGGAAAAGCCCCGACACAAAAATGTCAAGGCTTTTCCCATTATCTATAAAGAGTATTATTTCAGCTTTGAGATGATGGCAGCAGGAACGGCAGCGCGATTCACATAGATGCCAACAGTTTTTGCGAGGAAATAGGGCATCGACACGTAGAAATATCCGCCATAAATCTGGTTTGTATCCCATGAGTTTTTCACCTTGTAGTATTTATTGCCTTTTTGATCGACAGCCTTTCCCACAATCACCATTCCATGGTCGTCGGTTGTTTCCTGATTGTCGAACATCTGCTGGCGTAGCTCCTGAGTCACTTCGATTTCCTCAACCGGGCCTTTGATGTCGTATTGCATACGCTCTCGTTCGGAGTCGGAGACTTTCACCCAACGCGACAGCTCTGTACCATCGAGGTCTTTTTCACCTTTCACTTTAGGCATAATAGCATATCCCTTGCGCCACTTGAAGCCTTTCTCGCTCACGTCGGCTGCCCAAGCGACCGAATAACCATTATCGAGGGCATTATCTACTATAGCCTGAAGCTCATCGAGCTTGACGTTCTCATAGGTTCCCCAGAGCCAGTTATCTGCCACTTCAAGGGCAAAAGGCTTGTAGAATGGGTGGTGTGTGAACGAAGTGAATGCCATATAGTCGTCGAGATTAAGTTTAAGCGACTGGGCATAGCTCTGAGCATTGTAAGTCTTACCATCTACCTTGAAAGTTTCAGGCAGTTTACCAAAATAGGCATCAAGAATACCTACATATCCTTCATACCATGCCGTAGAAAGCTTCTTGTTGGGCACACTCACGATAGCGTCGATATATGCACGAAGCACCTTAGCCAATTCCTTATGATTGTGCTTCTCCTCGCCATAGTTAAGTCCCGCATAAGCCTCCTCGGGCATTGCGCCATATCGGCTCATCACATATTCCACATCGAGCAAGCTTCCGCCCTCGGCAAATACGGTGGATCCATACATGCGCAAGAATTTGCGGGCCTTATCCTCGTAGCACTTGCGCACTACATACATCTCCGACAAATCAACTTCCTTTCCTGTAGCACGGAGTATTTCATTCTCAAAAAATGAATTACCCGAGAAGCACCAGCAAGTTCCCGATTTGTTCTGGTCTTTCACCGATGTGCATTTCACCAGTTTCACATCAGTAAATTTAAATCCGGTGCTATCGGGATCGACAACACCATCGTCAGCCGCCATCACAGGCAAGGCTACAGTTGCTAAACAGAATGCAAGTATTTTTTTCAACTTCATAGCTTTATATGATTAATAATTAAAAATTCACTCCTATTTGTGCGTGCAAAATTAATAAATAATTCACAAAAAGCACTACTTTTGCACATTAATAAATATCATATAGTGATGAAATGGATAGAGATCAAGGGCAGCGTGGGCGAGCAGATGCTTCGCTACACACTTGCGCTATCGATGAATAAAGGAGGTAATGAAGTGGGCGTAACTGGAGCCAGCGAGAAGTTTCATGCCACTTTCCCGGCATTGCCGCGATTCCAGCAGAAACGAATCAGCCTTACCGACTGGATTAGCAGAGCATTTGGTAGCAACCAAAATGACTGCACCGATTGGCTCAGCTACAAGTATGCCGAAAGCCTCGGCAACAACATTCACAGCTATTTTTCCATCGCGCCTTCGCAAATCCCTGCCGATTTTGCCTCAATCATGTCTAAGTTGCAGTGTGATAATGTGGTAGCAGTGCACGTGGTTCACTCCGATAAGGGCTTATGCTCGTGCACACCCGACTACTATAACTGGGCTATTTCGGGCATGCAGCAATGGCTGGGCGACGTGCGATTTGTGGTACTGACCGACAACCTGAATCTCACGCGCCAATGGCTGAAACTCAACACCGGCGACGCAGAGTGGGTACAGCTTCCGCAACGCCAACACACACTCATCTTCCACCTTATGCAGCAAGCAGCTCATTGCATCACAAGCGGCACTATAGAGAGCTGGTGGGGTGCTTGGCTCAACAATAATCCCGACAAGATTGTTGTAGTACCAAAGAGCGATGCACACAGTCGTTTATCACCTCTTTATTGGACCATTGTCCCAATTACCTAAGATTAATATTTGCAGATTTCAATATGAATATGTAATTTTGCAATGATAATGAAGAACAAACATTTAATAAAAAAGACGTTTTATGAAAACATTGTTATGCTTAGTAATGAGTGGTGCTTTGTTGTTTGGCGCCACAGGATGTAATATGAACAACACAGGTAAAGGAGCAGCTATCGGTGCCGGAGGCGGTGCCGCAGTGGGTGCCGGTCTTGGAGCAATCTTCGGCGG
>CALZFJ010000367.1 GCA_945645715.1 uncultured Prevotellaceae bacterium
CCGTGCTGCACCGCCGCCATGTGCGCCAGCCAGATTGCTGCCAAATACGAATATCTCGCCTTCCTTCAATTCCAAAATCCTTACGGGTGTATAGCCTCTGTTGTACATAACTCTCATTTTTGTTTAACACTCATAATTTCATCTCTTCGCGCCTCGCTTTATCGGGGCGAGACAACCGCGTAATATTTACACCGCAAAGATAGCGCATTGATTCCGATTCTCCAAATATTTCTGCGTAATTTTTACACAAAGATATACCGTAGTATCCTGCGACATTCGTTGGTGACTTTTAGCCGTATTCTTAGGTACAGGAAATGACTAAGTGTAACGAGAAGCAAAAGTTAAAAATTTTGATTCACTACATAATAAAATGAATGTTTATACGTTCACTTAGTGAACACTTATACGTTCCAATTGATATGAAAAAGTTAGATTTACTCTATAATCAATGGTGTGCACTTCAGCCACCGCCTGCAAGAAAGCAATATTTGCTAAGCCAACGCTTTACTGTAGATTACAACTTCAATAGCAACCATATTGAAGGTAATACGCTCACTTACGGGCAGACTGAATTATTGCTTTTGCTGGGTAAAGTCAGTGGAGAGGGCGATTTGAAAGATTTTGCCGATATGAAAGCGAGTCAGGTGAGTTTTGAGATGATGCGTGAGTCGGTAAATCTGAAAGATACGCCATTGAATCAAAATTTCATTCGCCAACTCCACAAAGTGTTGCTTCGAGAAGATTACACTATATATCGTACCTTGCCCACCGGCTTGCAGACAAGTTATGTTATTCATGCCGGACAATATAAAACGCGCCCTAATAGTGTGATTACTCGGTACGGCGACCGCTTTGAATATGCATCACCCGAAGAAACCCCGGCGTTGATGACCGACCTTGTAGATTGGTATAACAAAGCGGAACTGTCGGGTGAATATTCTCCGGTAGAACTTGCCGCGCTATTCCACTACCGCTATATTAGAATACATCCGTTTGAAGACGGCAATGGACGTATTGCGCGTATGCTTGTAAACTATATTTTAGCACGACACGATTGGCCAATGATAGTGGTCAGAACAAGAAATAAGCAAAAGTATATTGAAGCATTGCATCAAAGCGACATTAAAGTGGGAAATAATCCTTCAGAAGGGGCACATGCTTCATTGCAGCATATCTCGGCGTTCCTTAGCTATTTTACTAAAATGGTTGAAAGTGAATTGAAATATAATATTGATTTTCTGGCTGAAACATCGCCAAATGTATGGTGGTATGATGGACAAAAGATTGTTTTTCGTAGCCCCTCGTCGGCATTAATACTTCATGCCATTGACAGCACCCCCAATATTACAATTAATGAAATAGCCGAAAAAGTCGGCATTGTTCCAAGAGCTGTAAAAAAGCAACTGAGCAGTATGGTTGAGAAAGGCTATATCCAACGTAGAGACACGGATAAAAGTTGGTATGTATTTGCATCTCAATCAGTCTGACAATTAGGAAATCCCCCAAAAAGGTGGCATTTGCAACCGCTCCCAATCGCCAATTGCCACCTTATGCTAACAAAATATGATTATTGATATCAAGCTAAAGGGATGCTCAACATTCCGGCTTTGGTGGCTGTAGCTTCCACTGCTCAACCAATCGGTGACAACCGTTCACTATGTGCTGCGCCACACGCCGATATACGGCAGCAGTCTGATAATGCGGGTCTTCCACATTGCCGCCTTCATCAAATGCTATCTTATTGAACAGCACTATTCGGTTCCAATGGCTATAGTCCAATACTCGTGTTATGGCATCACGGTGACGCTCGTCAAACACAATGATCGCATCAGCTGCCATCAGTTTCTCACGTGTCATAACCATAGTCGTACCACTTAATTCATAGCCCAGTTCCTTCGCCACATCCACCATGGCAACATCACGAGGATTCTCTCCCCAGTCCAATGTGCCCAGTGAAAATACTTCGATGCCATTCATTCCGGCATCTGCCAAGAGTTTCTTCGTCACACATTCTGCGAATGGTGACCGACAGGCATTGCCTGTGCATACAAAGCAAATCTTGTAGTTCATGTTCATTCAAAATTACGGTTTACATCAAACAAATGCTTTTTACGTCTGAGAAACTCTGCCTCATAGTCAGCTGGCAGCCCCAGCATGGCAAGCTCGTCGGGAGTGATTGCCTTGATAATGCTGTTGAGCCTTGCGGCAATGTCATCGCAGCGGAACTCCTTTTTCTCCACATATCGATGCCCTCTCATCTCCGGCACCTCTTCAAACGGAACGGAAGGGTGCATCACATAGTAAAGCGCAATGGCAATATCAGTGCGGTGTCTGCCCATAGCACAGGCAATATAGAATCCACCCTTGTCCATCAGTTCGAACAGCAGCGGAAGTGAAGCAATAATCTGATGTACGTCCGTGTTCCTGCTGTCGATGGGCAGACTGTGGTATTCAAGTCCTGCCTCTGCCACATTGCGGTCGTAGCGGTCGGTATGGTCAGCCGTGCGGAGGTCGATGATGACCTTTACACC